>NZ_VRUV01000019.1:0-25160 GCF_008039455.1 Methylobacterium sp. WL116 | reverse complement strand
GCGCCCGAGAGCGCGAGGGCGGCGCCGCTCCAGGCGAGGGCCGCAGCCGTCACGCCGAGCGCCCACGCCTTGCTGTTCCGTTTCGGCATCGCGCCCTCCGTTCCTCGTCGCGGCAACGGACCAATCGCGGCACGCAGGGCACTGTTCCGGCCAGCCGCGATTGGTCCGGCAACGAGCGATGTGCGGGCTTCGACGAACGGGGAGTCGACGATGAGTCGCGCGTCGCGGCCGGCGGGCGGAGCGGATCGCGACGGGGACCGCGTCGCATCCCGTGCCTTGACGAAGCGCCGTCAAACGTAGTCAAAGACGCCCCTGACGCGCCAGAACCCTCAAGTCTGTCAAGGGTTTCGGAATGCCCGCCGGTGTAGCACAGCGGTAGTGCAGCGGTTTTGTAAACCGAAGGTCGGGAGTTCGATCCTCTCCACCGGCACCAGCTATTTCAATGACTTAGCGTCATTTTCGACTCTCCACCCCGTCAATGAATTATCCTAGGGTAACAACCGGGGTAACGGCTGAGCCATTTCGCGCGACGCAATGGGGGCCGTTCGGCGTGACGCCAATTCAAACCGAGCACTCGACCAAAAGCGGTCGTTCACATGCCGCGGTCGGACCGAAATGAATGAGGGCCACCATGCCAGCTGATTCGCCTCCCGTCGTTCGGTTTAACCGAAGCCGTTCCGCCCTCCCCCTAGCCCTACCGACGCGTTCAGCGCCTCGACGACCCGAACGCCAGGAAACGACCAACCCGCCCGATTTGGTGCCCTCTACGCTTCCCGTTCAGACAAATGATTCGAGCGCGGTCAGAACCGACGCCGAGATTTTCCTTCGGCGGGCCGGGCACACCTCGCTGTCCTGCGATGGGAAGCCAGACAGTCTACGCCGAGCGGGGCTGAACGTTCGAAAGGCATCCGACAAGCAGCACTTGGGGGCGATCGCCCAAGCTTACGCCTTCTACGTCCAGCTCTGCTCGAACCCGAACCGCGCGGCCCTAGTGGCCGAACTCGAGCCCCTGAGCGGTTGCAAGCGAACTCGAACCACGACGGACCTGCACTTGATTGTCGAGCGGTTCGTATCCTACGGAGGCGACACCCCTACCGAGCGCTTGGCGGCCCGAAAGCTCATCAGCCGCGACGTCAGGGCGATTCAGCACCTCGAAGCGACACGGGTGCTGCCGAGCCGCGTTCAGGCGCTGGGCGCCACCACCGGCGAAGGGTTGCATGCCTGGGCGCGGCGGGCTGCCGCCGTCCGACCGGCAAGGCACAAACCGACCAGGCAGGCTGCTGCTCAAAACCGATCGGAGCAGCGTCAGCGAGCGCTCGTTCACGAGGTCACGATTACGACCCGACGACCTGACGGCACGTGCAAGCGTCGTAGGAAGGTGACCGTGACGGGCGCACTGACCGCCGAAATTGGCGCCGTTCAGCTCCGCGTAAATCGTTTGGCCCAGCGCGAAAGGGCATGAACGTCCCCCGCATTGCAATACGACTACCTAGTGCTGTGTCCGCACTCGGAGATAGAGCCAGAACGCCATGCACCGGAGTAAGCGCGTCGGTTGGGGGCGTGTGCAATTTCAACCGCTTGATCCATGAAGGAGCAGGAAAGCTGGCTGATGGCAGAAGCTCACCATGATCTCACAGCGCTTCCTGGCCAAGCTGCTGCAGAGGAAGCTTTCCCAGATGGTGGCCACCAAGCTGAGGATGCTCGGCGGAGGGGTGTGGCTACTCCGCTTGCGTCATCTCCCGCCGTGTCCCTAATGATTACGAATCAGCAGCGAGCGGCATTGCGTGAAGTTGGGTTTTCGGATGAGGCTGTTCGACTGATGACGCCCGCCGAGGCTCACGAGCATCTCGGGCTGACCAAGCCGGATCATAAAGACGAGAGTAGTGCCTCACGACGTTGAGGAAGGCTGGCCGGCCGAGCGTTCACCGTCATACCGGCTCATTGAACGCAGAATATTCTGCATCACAACGATGCTGCCGAGGCGCTAAGGGGCGGCCGACAAGAGTGGCCGCCCCGCGTTCTATGGTTTAGCGGCTTCCGCTACCGCCTGATGATGAGCTTCCACCCCCTTTGAAGCCTGCTGCGTTGGGTGAGCCTTGCATGCGCCCGTCCTTCTGCATTTCTTGGCCCGGCGCAATGCGCGAGGCTCCTGGTCCGGTCGTGTCGGACTTGCCGAAGCCAGCCGCGTTGGGCGAGCCCTGCATCCGGCCCGGCGCATTACTGGATGCGCCGGGTGCTCCCGAGTTCTCGGCCGCCCAAGCCGTACTGCCTATCGACAGCATGCCAAGAGCAAGGAACATTGCGAACTGTCGCATTATCATCTCCTTAGCGTTTCCTCAGCCGCCTCTTCCGGACAGCCTTAGGCTAACGCGAGCGGCAGCTTGCCGTTCAGTCCGCTGGTCCCCAGAGATGGGCTGAACCTCCTGAGCTTCGAAGGGCGTGCCCGAAGACGAGGTGCGAGCCGCATTCTCATCGGAGGCTGCGCCTGCACATGAGGCAATTCCCTTGGGGATCCAGTTCCGGCTAGGCTGGTGGTACCCTCATGGGCGTGCCCTCCTGCCATCTCCGTCCACTACGGCACGAGTTCGGCATTTCTCAAATCAAGATTGAGACGACGAAACGGTGATGGAACCCTTGGAGAGCATTGCCGAGGTGCTAGAGGGCACCGGCGACTACCGGGTCCTGCGGCGCGTCAAACCGTTTGCCGATTCCATGGATCAGGGCGACGAACCGACTTTCATTGGCTTGATCCTCGACACAGAGACGACCGGTATCGATCACGCACGCGACGAGGTGATCGAGCTTGGCATCATCAAATTCGAGTATGGCGCGAGTGGCCGCGTCTACCGCATCCTTGGGACGCTCAATCAGCTTCATCAGCCGAGCAAGCCGATCCCGCCCGAGGTCACGCGCCTGACCGGCATCACGGACGCCGACGTGGCTGGCCAGCGCATTGATGATGCGGCCGTGCGCGCGATGGCTGCCGATACCGCCGTGGTAATTGCTCACAACGCCAGCTTTGATCGCCAGATGTGCGAAGGCCGCTGGCCAATCTTTGCAGAGAAGAACTGGGCTTGTTCCTGCCATCAGGTGCCATGGCGCGACGAAGGCCACGAGGGCATGTAGCTTGGCTATTTGCTCACCGACTATGGCTTCTTTCATAACGGGCATCGCGCCATCGACGACTGCCATGCCCTCATGGCGCTGCTGGCAGCCCCATTGAAGGCCTCCGGCCGCCTCGCGTTGTCCTGCCTGCTGGAAACCGCCCGCAGGCCCACGGTGCGCATCTGGGCAGCGGGTTCGCCCATCGCCACGAAGGACGTGCTGAAGGCACGCAGCTATCGCTGGAGCGGCCGGCGGCGGTGCTGGTACATCGATGTCGAAGAGGAACGGTTTGAGATCGAACGCAGCTTTCTCAGCCAGGAGATTTTCCAGCGCGAGGTCCAGGACCTGCCAACCGACCGGATCACGGCGCGGGATCGGTTCTCCATAAGGACGAGCCCCGAAGCCTGAAGGGATCACTCTAGCCGTTGCTCACAACGCTTCAGGTCGCGGGTTCGGATCACTCAGCTACCGAGGGGTACCCTCGATCCCTGGAGTCAGGCGGCCGTGCGGCGAGACTTCTTCGGTGGCCAGCCAAGCGCCACGAGCCGTGCCTTCGCATAGTCGCGGACCTCATCGCGGGTGCCCGACGGCATCTGGCCAAGAGTTCGTTGAGTCTCGGTGTCGAGCATGAGGTCGGTGACCGCATCGATGCTCGTCATCTCGTCAATCCGCCGCTTTAGGTCAGCTTCGGCTTCGGTGACCTCATCGAAGGGATCGGGATTGTCGAGATCCTCGTTCACGTCCCGGACGGCGGCAGGGTGACCGTGGCGAAACTCGTCGGCCTCTTCCTCCGAGTAGACGAGGCCGTGCAGTTCGAGCAGCTTAAGGATGACCCGATCCTTAGCCCGCTTCTCGGCCATAGCGTAGACGTATCCCGCCTGCTTGCCGGAGACGCGGTAGTTCACGTTCACCAGAGCTTCGCCGATGGACCACTCGACGCGCTCGGAACCCGGTTTGACGCCCGGCAGCCGGCCGGTGACGAGGATTACAGCTTCGTCGCGCTCAGCCCGCAATAGCGTGGGCGGGTCGAAGCGGATCCCGGCCTGAGCGGCAATGCGCTCCAAGGTCCTGTGGTAGATGACCGCCGTACCTTGCACGCGCCAGACGTTGCCACCGAAAGGCTCGCCGTAGCGCACGAGGATGTCAGCGATCTGCTTGTCAGCCGTTCTCATGGCACCCTCCAACCGGTCGCGCCCCTGATTTCGCCACCCCGCTCCGCCGTGCAATATTGCGAAGTGCCGCCGCACGGTTGCGGCGCGTAGCTTCAGCCCGGCGGGTGAGCCAATCGAGAATGTTGCGTTCGATCCGCTCGCCAGTGTCACGATCGCTGAGCCGTCGGACGCGGTCGGCTCGGAAGCATCGATAGCCGCCGCGGTGTTGATCGGTGCCACCGACCAGAACCCGGCCAGGTCCGATCTTCAGTTCGTGCGCGGCGAGATGCCGGACACTCCAGGCTCCGTTCCCATCCTCGTAGACGAGTGCGAACCTGCCCTCGATAGGCAGCACGCGCCACGCGCCATCCTGCCGCTCGATAAGCGGTAAAGCGATGGCGGACAGATCCTCGCCCATTGTCGCGGCGGAAGAGCTCGGAACCCCCTCCGACACCCCGTTGGTCAAGATCTCAAGCGCCTTGGAAAAGTTGTCGCCAAGCATCGACTTGATATGGGTGTTCGTGCTTTGTTCTTAAAGGCTCAGGCACCGCTTGCGGGTAAAAAGGCCCACCTCATGACGCCTTGGCGGCCTCAGCGTCACTCATCAACGGGACATAGGCGCACCACTGGCAGAAGCCCTTTTCCGCAGCCCGCCGCTCGTTTCGCTGTGAGCAATGCGGGCACACCCTAAGCAGCAGCTTAAGCCCCGTTAGCACTCCGTGCCCCCGACCGCGGAACGTTATCTCACCCTCGGGCAATGCTTTGGCGGCAGCGTTTGTTGGCATGCGGTCTCCGGGGGGAATCGAACCCTCATATACAACCGGAGCGCGAAGTTGACCATCGGCGCAGTGGTTAGGCCGGTTAATCACAGCGAGGCGACCTTACGCATCAATACGGGCGCCTTCTTTAGCAGGCGCGGTGACCTCAATCTAAATCCAGCATGCCCCTGAGGTGGGCTGGCGACAGAATCAGACCGTCGCTCGTCGTCACCCATGGGGTCCCGGTGCCTGCGCTGAGCGCCCTAAGGGCTTCCCCTAGGGCCTCTTGAAGGCTGGGCATCTCCCTTGGCTCCGCCGCCTTAATGCTCATGTCGTTTGGCCATACCGTCAACGACGCCGGGCCTGAAACGAGTTCGTGGTGGTGCATCATAGTTCTTGCTGACCAATTGACGTCTCGGGATGACGCGCAATTAAGGCAATATATGGCGCAGATCGCGTGTGGTAGGCCCTGCGTCGATAGAGCGGAAGCGTGGCAGCCAGACAAATCGGCTTAGGGATGTGAGAGGCTCCATGAATGCCGATCAGCAGGATAGATCTTACGGGCGCGGGCTCGCCGGAGGCGCTCGTCAAACGCATTCTACACGCCGAGCCGGATCTATCGGTGCCCGTGCCGATCCAGGACCTATGTGCGTGCCTCGGCATCATCAGGATCGAGGACCTCGACACTGACGAGTTCGAGGGCGGCCTCGTCACCGACGCGAAGCGGTCCGACGGCACCATCCTCGCCAGGCGCGGGGGCGAACCGCGCCGCCGCTTCACCATCGCGCACGAACTCGGCCACTTCCTGATGGCGCACCACATCCCTGATCAGCCCGACCGGTTCTTGTGCAAGAAATCCGACATGCTGCACATCACGGCCAAGGCGGGCGACCAGCGCCAGCGCAGGGAGGTCGAGGCCAACCGCTTTGCCAACCTTCTACTGATGCCTCCGCACCTGCTGCGGGGGGCTATGACGGCGTTTCACGAGCCCGATCTGCAGCACGTTCTTGCGCTCGCGCGCGACTTCGCGGTCGGTAGGGAGACGGCGGCCCGGGCCTACGTCCAGTACCACGCCGAGCGGATCGCCATCGTCGTGGCGGGCCATGGCCGAGTGCAGCGTTGCTACCGCAGCCTCTCCTTCCCGGCCATCGTCTGTGCCGTCGGAAGCCCGGTCCCGGAGCAATCGCTCTTTCACAGCAGTTCGCATCAACCGAGCATCCCGGGCGGCATCGCCGCGTGCAGTCCTGATGTCTGGATCGATGTGAAGCGCGATCTCCATGTGCCGTCGCTCGACGAGCAGGTGTACCTCCAGCAGAGTGGCTTTGCGATGATCCTGCTGCGTCTCAAAGCCGTTCCGGAGGATAGCGCGGAGGAGCGTAGGCTGGAGGAGGGCTGGCGCCACCGCTTCCATTCAGGACGACGGTAGGCGACACTCCTGCGGGATCAGACGCCGAGCGCTGCTACGACTTCGACTGAACCGATGTCAGCAGGATCAAATCGCGATCACTGGTACCGAGTCCTCGCAGGGTCGTAGCCGTGGTTCAGGACGTTGACGAAGGCGACGACTGGCGCTCGGTTGCCACGCGCTCGCAGGATGCAGCGGCCCTCGAAACGGCACGGCAGCGCGCGCGGGAGCCTGATCGGGGCCGCGATGCGAGCCGCCCTTCAGAGATTCCGAAGGCAGGATGGAAGGACATCCTGTGGCGCGCCGTGTGGGCTCTCCCGAAGGATCGTGTGCTCACCACGGCCGGCGGCGTCGCCTTCTTCGCCCTGCTCGCCGTGTTTCCCGGTCTCGTCGCCGTGGTCTCGATCTACGGGCTGTTTTCCGATCCCAACGTGATCAGCCAGCATGTCGGCCTCCTGACCTACATCCTCCCTGCCGCCGCGCTTGAACTGCTCTCCGAGCAGCTCGTGCGGATCGCCGCGCGGAGCACGGGCTCGCTGAGCCTCACCTCGACGATCAGCCTGCTGATTGCGCTCTGGAGCGCGAATTCCGGCGTCAGCGCCCTCTTCGATGCTCTCAACGTCATCTACCGGGAACGGGAGGATCGGACCCTGATCCGGTTCTACGCCACGACCTTCCTATTCACCCTCGGCGGCGCTGCGTTTCTGCTCGTGACGATCAGCGTGGTGGTCGTCCTTCCGGCGATCCTAGCGCGCTTCGGGTTCGGGGGACTGGCCGATACCATCCTGTCCGTGGTCCGGTGGCCAGTCATCTTGGTCGTAGTCAGCCTGAGCCTGACGCTGATCTATCGCTACGGCCCAAGCAGACGCCGAGCGAAATGGCGCTGGGTGACTTGGGGCAGCGCGCTGGCAGCGTTTCTTTGGGTCTGCACGTCCGGGGTGTTCTCCTGGTACGTGGCAAGCTTCGACAGCTACAACCGCATCTACGGGTCTCTTGGCGCTGGCATTGGCTTGATGTCCTGGATGTGGCTTTCCTTCGTCGTCGTCCTGCTAGGCGCCGAGATTAATTCAGAGATGGAACGCCAGACTGCCCGCGACAGCACCGAAGGATGGCCCAAACCTCTTGGCGTCCGGGAGGCTTTCGCTGCGGACAACGTCGGACCAAGCCGGGAATGAGTCACTCGCACAGCACAACCGATGTTTTGTCAAAGGGTCGAAAATGACCCATAGCGGAAATCGAAGAGGTCTGCTCTCAGGCAATGCATGGAATGGCGCCGAAGTCGAACCCAACCATTCGGCACGCCCAACTTCATCTAATATCTGGCTTATGGAAAAGCGCGCTCATTGGCTCATTGCGCCAGTTATTTCGGCGCCTAGAAACTCCGATCGGCTATCCGCATGAGCAGTTATAGGTCAATTCGAAGCTGCCCGCCGGAGATCATCGACGTACTTTTCGGGCAATCGGACGGCGACAGCAGCGATGCCCGCGAGCAGCAGGGCGGCCACGAACGCTTTGTTGTTGTTAGGACGCGCCAGAACCTCTTGAAGAGGCCGCTCTGTAAGCCTCGGCTGATTCAACAGGAAACGCTGATCGCGCAACATATAGGACCAGCGCTGCCGCAGCCATGCGGAGCAAGGCGGAAACAGCATCGACCCGAAATTTGATAAACTCAGCTGCTCGAAGCAGCGAAAGCCAAAACGCCAAGCATCCAGAGGCGTTGGTGGCGATCCACTCGGGAAGGCATCAAGTAGTTTCCTAACCGCGCGGCTGAGTGCGACGCCGTCGTCAAACGTATTGTCTCCGAAGAGAGTATGTCCAGGGTGCATCGCGCCAAGCTGCTTCCGCAATTCTCCCTGAAGCGCCGCAAGGGGCCTCGCGTCGGCAGTGAAAAGTGCATGCAGCCCAAAGGCGAGGATGGCGTCGCAGGCCATCTGCTCAGCCAAATTCCTCGTCAGGTCGCCCGCCGGCATGTGTCCGCGGGGTGGCGCTAGCGGACTGAAGCTCTCGCGCAGAGAATGTTGGTTGTCGTACAAATACAGATTGGCGCTAACAAAAGCAGTGATGTTGCTGGTGAACGATCCCACATCGCTTGATCGAATGGCGCGCTTCATCTTTTCGTTATTCAGCACAATTTCCAGCATTGGGATGGGGCCGCCAGCCAGCCGTCCGGGTAGACCTTCCAGGATACCGGCATCGACGCCCGCCGCGATCTCGGCTTCGGCAAGCGTGTACCAAGCCGTATCGATCTCGCTGAGAGGCAATTGCCTGATCGCCTCGACAGGATCGGGGTTGCTGCAGGTGCCGGGTGGAACGCTGATCGGTTGCCCCTCGATTTGGACATCGGCGTTTTCGATGATGGCCTTCGCCCACAGCACCGCATGGCGCACGACGCGGTGGACATAGGCTGTTCGCAACGACGCTTCAGGATCAATCGGCGCGAGCGCCGTCAACGCTTCGGCAAGCCAGCGCAGCGCGCGGGCAGGCTCGCCGCAGCGGAGGGCAGCGGCGGCGGCGTCGGCCCCAAGCCCGATCGCCATGGCCGTCATGTCGCCCAGTTGGGCGGCGTCCGCCGATGCCTGCGCGTCGCGGAACCATTGTTCGGCCTGCGGCCAGTCCCCGCAACTGCCCGCGCTGATGGCCGCCTCGCGGAGGGCAAAGGCACGCTCGACAGGACTGTCGTGGCCCACCACGTCTGCGATGGCATGCAGTATCTCCAGCGCTTTCGGAAAATCGTTGCGCCGGAAGTAGATTTTCGCCCGCGCGCGAGCGAGTGGTGGGCTCTCGCCCAAGACGCTCGTTGCCTCCTCTAGGATCGCCAGCGCGCCATCCCCATCGGCCATAAATTCGTCGTGCATGACCGCGCGTGCGATCCATGGCTGTGCGGCAAGGTCGGGAATTCCCCACTTCCTTGTCTTTTCAGCGATGTGTGCGTAGCGCGCCGCCGCATCTGCAGCGTCGAAGTCCGGCTGAGCGGAGCGGCTCGACCACGGGCTGTTGATCAGCACCGCGTAATTGCCCAGCGACGGGTCGAGTGGGCTCAACAAATCTCCACGGTCTGCAGGACTTAAGGCATCGAGGCCATTTATGATCTTTTCCAGCCGTTCCACCGTCGTGATGTGGGCCGTGCCGACGCGAAAAATCATGACGTTGGTCGGTGCGTTGCTGGCTCTGGCTGCCTCGTCGAAGCCATCCCGGATTTCACTTAAAGGACCCGGTGCCGACATCATCAGCTGCCAGCGTTGCAGCCAATCGAGCCAATCATCAAAATAATCAGCCGTGCTCATCGTCGTCAGCACCGTGCTGAGGACCATGATTTCGAGCAATTTCTGGTGATCTTTGTCTTTGATCTGCCGCACAGCATGCATCGCTGCGGCTGCGGCTGCGGCTGCCCGCGGCTTGTCTTTACCGGCATTCAGCAACTTGAATTGGGCTAGGCGCAACATGATCGCAACAGAGGTGCGATTAATACCGAATGACCGTTCCGGTTCGATAATGCCCGGAATGGTCGTACTTTCCGCGATGAGCGACAACTTGTCTTCCGGCAGGGTGATCAGGCTCATCGACACTCGGAGGAGGACCGAATCTGCCTTGCCCACTAAAGCATGCGTGAGGATGGAATCGATGTCGCTGGCATTCACGCTGCGCCCGGCCAGCATCCGGCCAGCGATCGAGGCGTGCAAGCGCTCTTGCTCGTCCTCGGACAGCATGCTGCGTCCGGTGCCACTTGCCAGCGGCGACAAGCGGTACTGGTCTGCGGTGACGACCTCGATCCATGGCCCGACTAGCAGGTCTAAAGCCTCCGCAGCTTGGGGGATGGGCGGCGGGGTTTCAGCGAGCGCCAGCGCTGCCGCGCGTCCGAAGCGCCCGATCAGGAAGCTGAGGCGGTACAGCAGCGTGCGGGCATGCTCGGGGAGCGCCCCGATCAGGCTCCGCCTGGCGCTTTCCCGTTCGGCATCTAGGTCGCCGCTGGTCAGGCCGCGACCCACGATGTCGCGCCATTCGTGGCGTGGCCAGCTGCGTCCGGCGAGGCCAACCACGAAGGCGTGGACCAGCTGAGGATGCCCCCAGCCTCCGGCGACGTGCGCGAGGCGGCCCCATAGCTCGGGATCGCCGCCATGCGCCGCGACCAGCTCGCGCGATTCATCCTCCGTGAAGTAGGGGGCTGCTACGATGCTGGCTGGGTCGATCCCGACAATCCCTGCGATGCGCGTCGACGGCGAGCGATAGCAGGTGAACAGGGCAACGCGGTCGCGGTGTCGGAGGGCGTGCATCACGCGGCTTAGGCTGCGCGACACCTGCGGATCATCGAAGTGGTTCAGGTCCTCGAAGAGAATGACCGACGCAGCAACCCCGCCGATGCGGCCCAGGGCGATGTCCAGCCGATGCCGCGCCTCGGCAGCGTCCACGTCACGGAAATCGATTGTTACGAACCCGTCGGCGTGGGTTTCCGCCGCGACGCGGGCGATATGCGATTTGCCGAGCCCGCTGGCCCCTGTGAGGATCACAGTGCCAAAACGGCCCAACGCGCTTGATACTGCGTCCAGCACGGCGGGCCGTGGAATGAAGCGGCTAGGCGGCGCGAGCGTCCGGCTGGAGATCATCCAGCTCGGATCACCGGCCACGACCACGGCGGCCGGGCCGCCCGCCCCCGCGGAGCCGCCAGCCATGCCGGACGCCGCTTGCGCCAGCATCGCGGCGAAAGCCGTCCGGGGAAGCGACACTTCCGCAGCTTCCTCCAACAGCTCGTACAGCTCGGCCTTCCTGAGCACCCGTCGCTCGGGCTCCTTGAGAACACTCTTGGCCAAAACGCGAAAGGCCAGGATGTCAGCGAGGCGGCGCGCGTCCGCCCCAGGTAGACTGAAGCGATCGCGGCCGACGATTACCAGACGCTCTTCCAGTTCCAGGCGCAAATCGGCGAAGCCCGGCTGTCCGCAATCCCACTGTATACGCTGCAGCAGCTCGGAACGCAGTCGAGCGTCGTCCCGAAACTGGACGAATTCCCGGACCGACTTTGGGAAAGCTTCGCTTTCGAGCAGGATCCGCAACGGCGCCGGATCGGCACCCGCCGCAGCGCGTCGCCAATACTCCAAACCTGCCATTCCGTCGATCCGGTCGCCCAAGGCCCGTTCATTGCCCAAGGGCGAGGTGGTCAAATACCGGAACGTTACAGTCGCGCTCGGATTGCGCTTCACAAGATCGACGAAAGACGCCACCGCATCGCGTATCGTGGCGGTGTTCAAAGTGACGGAACCCGATGCGGCCGTATCCTTGACCTGGACGCCGTTCAGGACTTGCTCAGCAACAACGGCGTAATCTTCCGCAACTTCTAAGAATATCTGGCTATTTTCGCCAATGTCGATCCATGCGACGGCGCTGGCCAGCACTTGATAAGCATAGCCGCGCAGCGAGTCCACGGCTTGTCGCTCCGCATCGCCCTGCGGAACGAGATCAGACAGATTTCCTGGCGTAAAGAAATTTTGCTTCTTCATTTTTGGGCACAATAAATCGACTAAATTCTAGGGCTATTTGTATCGTGGAAAATGCAGAAACGAAGTTGCCCGGTCTTTCCGTTAAAAGGTTGAGACGCGAACGTCGTTTGTCGGTACGGCGTGGTGATACGCGGGAACGGCTACATGCACAACGTGAAGACAGAAAAAGAGGCTGCCGGATAAGGGTTTGTCAAAATGGCCGGCATGTATGCGCCACCGTGGCCGGCAGCGCGGCGCTTCGGGTGAGGGCTTGTCGCTGGGGGTTCGCTCCGAAGAAACATCTGACCCGCTGACATAGCCAAGGGCGGGCCGGGGAGGAGCGACAGGTTGAGGGTCGGGAGAGGGGCTCCGGGCCGGCCTGCCGCGGAGATCCGCATTGCCCTCCTCGTACCCTGCCCGGCGTATAAGCCGGGACCGCCCGAGCCTTCACCGGGAGATAATCGACACAGTCATCGCCTAGCTGGAACAAGGTCGCAACCCTTGAATCGAGCACCGACGATCTTGCCGAAGGCGATTGGCGGTGTGGCAATACGCGGTTTCAGGCCGATAGGAAGGAATGCGACGTGTTGCTGGTTGAGAGATTGGAGACAATCGCGCCCGGCAAAGACTGTAGCCTCGCACAATTATTGCTGTACTAGATGCTCGCATAGGGCGCAGATGTCGTACCGATCCCGGAAACCAAACACAGGCGCTACATCGAAGACTGTGGCCCTACCGGATCGAGCATTCGGTAAAAGGGCTGCCCAAGCTCCCAAAAAGGGCAGCGGATCCAGGGCTTTTGGAGCTTCGCTGGCGCCTGGAACTGAAGTGCGAACAACATGCTTCGATTGGGTACCGAACCGAAGGTCTGATTCCTGGCCGAAGAACAAGGTCTGGTGGTGGCGCGCAACAGAGGCGCGTGGGAGGGGCACGGTCAGGGCAAAATACTGGAGACTCCTCAATCGGAGCTGCGACATTCCCGCCACAAAAGCCACACCCTCGCCGACCCTGGAACCCCAGCCTCCTTCTCGGCCCCAAACCGCCGTTTAAGCCGGATTACATCTGGGCGATCCGCTCCCGCCTGCAGCACGAGGGACGCGATCATATCAAGGAGCCGCATTCGTAACGATGTTACGCTCGTGGTTGGATGATTAGCTATGCTGGGCTATGATGCAACATGACTGTCGACAAGCTCTATATCGATCTTCTCGCCTTTGCCGCGGACGCAAAGCCCGCAGGCGGGCTCGAAGCGCGCCTGATCGATTTTTTGGAGGGTGATAGTTCGACAGAGTCTCTCGACAGCGCTGCATTCGATCAGATCAACGGCTCAAACACCAAGGCCGATTATCTGCTCGGAGCGCGTGGCTTGGTCGCTGAGTTGAAGACCCTGAACGCAAGCCCGCAGGATCGGACCGAGCAGCGACTCAGGGAACGCTTTTCCCGGCGCGACGCACCGATCGTATTCGGCACCTTGGGCATCTCCGATGTCATCGAGAAGCTTCGCGATCGCGATGCCATCTCCAAGATGATGGTCGATATGGCGGGACGTGCCGTGCGACGGCATCTCCAGAAAGCCAACGACCAGATCGGCGCTATCAAGACGCGGCTGCGTCTCCCGAATGCCGGTGGACTTCTCATCCTGATGAACGAGGCCGAGCCAATGATTGACCTTACCGCGATCGGCTACACACTCAAGACTGCTTTCGAGACCGTCGATGGAGGTTATCCACATATCAGCAATGTTTGGGCAATCGTCGAGAGTCATCGCATTGCCATGCCCGGGGGACGCAACGGCTTTCCGCATCTGCATGTTTTCAAGTCGTTGGAGCGTCAGGGCGAGCTCGACTATATAGGGCGCATGCTTGGTGCCTGGGGCTATCGCAATGGCTCGCGTATGGAGCGGTTGCAGCATCACGGCGACTGGAATGTGATGCTTCCGATTTATGACGGGCCGCCACCAACACTCCGGCCCTTTGCCTGATTGCTTCTCTGGCCGATCAGACGAGGAGTGTGTTGCCACACGTACTGGGCATAATTTGACAACCGAATGACTGGGTCTGTCTGAAGCAAACGTTCACGCGTCGCCCGCGGAATGGGATAAAACGGTCGACAGCGGACGGACGGTTACCTGGAACTGAAGGTCCGCTTTCGGGCGGGCACCTACCGTCAGCTATTGGCGCATTGCGGGCGTTCGTAGAGCCCAGTTGTGGGGGTACCATGATTCAGCGGCGCGCAGTGCTATTCGGCATGGCAAGTTTCGCCACGATCCCACGCACGCTGGCGCAACAGAACGAATCCGAGCTCCGTCTGACTTTGGGAACGGCAACCCCGGGTGGTTCATTCCCGGCATTTGGCCGAGCGCTCATTGCCGCCGTCCACGCGGTTGATCCGGGTTTGATGATCGACACCACGATCACGAAGGGTTCGACCGAAAACCTCGCGCTGCTGAAAGCTGGCAAGCTCGACCTCGCCCTCGTACAAGGCGAATACGCCTACGAAGCGATGGCCAATCAGAACGGCGACGGCGACCGTTTGACGGTCGCGGCACCCATCGATGCCTCACCCGGCATGTTCGTTGTTCCAGCGGCCAGTCCGATCCGAAATGTCCAGGATCTGCGCGGGCATCGGGTTGCACTCGGTACGCGCGGCTCTGGGTTCACGATCATGGGCCGGACCGTGCTTCAAGGGTCCGGCATCGATCCTGAGAGCGATATCACGCCGATCCTACTCGACGATGCCGCCGACGGCGCGAACCAGGTCCTTGATGGTCGTGCCGCTGCGCTCTGGGGGGCAAGCCTCGGCTGGCCGGGCTTCAAAAATCTGGCGGAGGCGGCCGGAGGCGCTCGCTTCTTCGGCCCAGCGCCCGTGGCGATCCCGCAGATCCTGGCCCTTCGCGCCTCGCTGCGTCGACTGACCGTTCCGGCTGGTTCCTTCCACGGTCAGGATGCAGCGGTTGAGACAGTCGGGTCCTGGAGTTTCATCCTGGCCCGACCCGGCCTGGAAGACGTTGCCGTCGCCAGGCTCGTGCGAGCGATCGACTGCGGGCGGGAGACCTTGGCTCGAAACTATCCGCAAGGTCGCGAGAGCGATCCGCGCAACCTTGTCTCGAACGTGCCTGCTGGGTGGCTTCACCAGGCGACCGCCGCATATCTTCGGGAGGTCGGCGCGGTTCCGAAGTGATCACCGTACGACCGTTGCCCAGTTGCTGCATTTAGGGTTCACGCCGAGGCGGCAAGACCCGTCATTCGAACCGGTCGGTCCGCGAGATCAGCCGCGATCCGTGCACAGATGTTCTCGAAGCCATAGGCCGCGCCGCGATAGACCCGCACAAATCGCTGAAAACGCTTTCTCGGCCGCGCGGAACGGGCGCACCCGCTTCGATCCCGTGGGTTCTCTGAGTCCCGACGCGAGCTGTGCGACCTCCGGCATCGAAACGGCGGCAAAGAGTCTGGCGAGGTCGCGCCGCGAAAACAATGCGGCCCGGAGTTGAAGCCCGGTCGCTGGACGAACGCAGCCCGATGGCCCCCTATGGGCCGAGACAAAGCGATCACGCCAGAGATAAGATCGCCGGAGGAACCTGCATGCTACGATGCCTTGCGGCCGTGGTCGCGATCGTTTTCGTCCTACCGGTCCATGCAGAAGAACCACTGCGCTTCGAGGTCGATCCGGCTTGGCCCAAGCGTCTGCCAAACGACTGGATCATGGGGCAGGCCGCCGGCGTTGCGGTTGATGCGCAGGACAACGTCTGGGTCGTGCAGCGACCGCGGACGCTGACCGATGACGAGAAAGCCGCAAGCCTCGATCCGCCGCGGACCCGGTGTTGCAAGCCGGCCCCGCCTGTCCTCGTCTTCGACCAGGCCGGCACGCTTCTGAAGTCATGGGGCGGCCCCGGCCAGGGCTACGAATGGCCCACAAACGAGCATGGCATCCACATCGACCACAAGGGCTTCGTATGGCTGGCCGGCAACGGCGACACCGACGGGCAGATCCTGAAGTTCACTCAGGACGGCCGGTTTGTCCTGCAGATCGGCAAACAGGGCCCCCAGACCGATAGCCTGGACAACACGCGGCTCGGCAAGCCCGCGGCAATGCAGGTCGATCCCGAAACCAACGAACTCTACGTCGCGGATGGCTACTACAACCATCGGGTGATCGTGTTCGACGCCGAGACGGGCGCGTTCAAACGGATGTGGGGAGCCTACGGCAAGCCGCCGACCGACGAGAAGCTCGGACCCTACGACCCCGCGGCCGCGCCGGCGGCGCAGTTCCGTAATCCAGTCCATTGCGTCCAGATCGCTCGCGATGGACTGGTCTACGTCTGCGACCGCACCAACAACCGCATTCAGGTCTTCCACAAGGACGGCAGCTTCGTGAAGGAGATGTTCGTCGAGCGCGGCACGCGGGCCAATGGTGCGGTGTGGGAACTCGCCCTCTGGCCGGACGAGCGCGAGACCTACCTGATCAACGCCGACGGGGCGAACAACGAGGTCCGCACGCTGAGCCGCGAAACCGGCGAGGTGCTCGGCCACTTCGGGCGCAATGGCCGGCAGGCGGGGGACTTCCATTGGGTCCACAATCTGGCGGTGGACTCGAAGGGCAACGTGTTCACCACCGAGGTGGACACCGGCAAGCGTGCCCAGAAATTCCTGTTCCGAGGCGACATGGTTCTGCGCAAACGGACGGCCGCACCGTGAGGACTGAAGCATGATGACCGCCGACTCGGACTCGACCACGCCAGCCACGTGTGCCTGTTGCCTCCCGCGTCGCGGCCTCCTGGTGGGCTCGCTGGCGGTGGCGTTGCCGCCTTGGCCGCGCAGGCCAGCTCTGCCCGTGCCCAAGCTGTCGCTGAACGCACGCCCTATACCGGCCTGGTGATCGATTGCCACGGGCACTACACCACCGAGCCGCCATCGATGCTGGCGTGGCGCAAGCGCCAGATCGACGCCATCAACGACCCCGCACAATCGCCGACACCATCTTCGCTGATTGTCAGCGACAACGAGGTGCGGGCAAGCGTGGCCGACCGCCAGCTCAAGCTTCAGGCCGCGCGCGGCATCTCGCTGGCGCTGTTCTCGCCGCGGGCCGGCGGCATGGGCCACCATATCGGCAACGCTCGCACCAGCCTCGACTGGTCGATCGTCTCGAACGACATGATCCACCGTATCGCGACGCTGATGCCGCGTAACTTCGTCGGCGTCTGCCAACTGCCGCAGACGCCGGGCGTGTCGCCGAAGAACTGCACGGCCGAGCTCGAGCGCTGCGTGCGGGAACTCGGCTTCGTCGGCTGCAACGTCAACCCAGACCCGTCGGGCGGCTACTGGACGGATCCGCCGCTGTCCGACCGGTTCTGGTATCCGCTCTGGGAGAAGATGGTCGAACTCGACGTGCCGGGTATGATCCACGTCAGCGCATCTGCCAACCGCAACTTCCATGCAACCGGCGCCCTCTACATAAACGGCGACACGACGGCCTTCATGCAGTTCGTGACCTCCGACCTGTTCAAGGACTTCCCAACCCTGCGGTTGATCATTCCCCATGGCGGCGGCGCGGTGCCGTATCACTGGGGCCGCTACCGTGGCCTTGCGCAGGACCTGAAGCGACCGCCGATCTCGGAGCTGATGCGCAACGTCTTCTTCGACACCTGCGTCTACCATCAGCCCGGGATCGACCTGCTTCTGAAGGTTGTCCCGACCGACAACGTGCTGTTCGCCTCCGAGATGGTCGGCGCCGTCAACGGGATCGATCCCGAGACCGGCCACGCCTTCGACGACACCAAGCGCTACGTCGAGGCCGCTGCGATCCCGGATGCCGACCGCGCCAAAATCTACGCAAGCAACGCACTTCGAATCTATCCGCGCCTAGCAGCACGATTGGCTTCGGCAGGGGTAACGCGATAACGCTGACATCAGGGTATACCCTCGCGTGACGTAACAGATCAGAAAACCGGACCCGTAACATCTGGGTTGACGCTGCCTATTTGTAACGCGGTAGCCTCGGGCATAAAGCCTGAGGTGACACATGCCCCGTATAGGTTATGCCCGCGTTAGCACCGTCGATCAGGATCTCGACGGGCAGCTCAATCGCCTACGCTCCGAAGGCTGCGCGATCATACGATCCGAGAAGGTGTCGGGCGGTAGCCGCGAGGGGCGAACCGAATTGGCCACCATCCTTGAGTTCCTACGCAAAGGCGATGAGTTGGTTGTCACGAGGCTCGATCGCCTCGGGCGTGATACCCGCGATGTGCTGAACGTCGTGCACGAAGCCGAGCAGCGCGGCGCTTCCGTCACTGTCCTCGACCCTCATGTCTCTACGCGCGAAGAGATGGGTCACGTGGTAATCACCGTTCTTGGCATGGTGGCGCAGATGGAACGGCGCTTCATTAAGGAGCGGCAGCGGGAAGGCATCGCCCAGGCGAAGGCTACCGGCGTGTACCTTGGTGGCAAGCGTCGGCTTGATCGCGATAAGATTCGGGCACTGCAGCTTGCCGGAAGCGGTCCGGCAGCGATTGCCGCCGCGTTAGGATGCTCACGAATGCAGGTCTACCGCATCTTGCGCACACCTTGATCACTGGGGCGTCGCAACGACTGCTTCCGACTGATACCCGCGCATATACTCTACGACCAGGTTGGGTGGATTTGAGCTATTCCGCTTCAGGGCAGCGATGCATGAAGGCGGACATCATCGCCGAGCGTTCTCTCGACCCGATGCGGACACTCGTTAAAAATGTGTCACGGTTCCAGGTAGCATAAACCAAAAATTGACCTCGACGTGCAAAACTGGTGGACTAAACGTGTTGCTTAGTAATATCAGTTATATTTGGCGACCAAGGCTGCTCTTCAGAAAGCATCGGTGCCACTTGATATGCTCATCTCGTTCCTGATCGACACCGATCGTAAGACGGATCCGCTGGATGCCGACCTAAAGGCTAGGGCGCGCGTCGAGCAGCTTGATGTCGCGCTGCGCCTTGTACCGTTCACCATCCTGGTCAGCCTCGGGGTCGTGCAGGTAGTCGTCTACCTGTTTTGGGGGGGTGACCATCGCACCTATCTCGTTTGCCTGGAAGCTGCAGTACTGCCCTTGGCAATTCTCACATTGCAGCAATGCTGGCTCTGGCGCTCGCGCCCTAAGCCAGTCGAGGTCCGACCCGCTTTTATCTGGCGCGTCATCCTCGTTGCCCATCTGTACGGTTTGCTGCTTGCTTCCCTTCCGGTCATGCTGTTCGGGGGGGCGGACGCACAAGGGCGTCTCCTCATTGCCTCCTCGTGCGCAGGCCTTATCGCGACGGGCATGAGCGCGGCTGTCCTGCCGCGGGTCGCGATTGGATACTCGGGTCTGATCATCATCGGTTCGTTCGTCGCCCTAGCAGCGACCGGTGAGCAATTCTACATCTACGTGGGGATCCTGCTCGTCTTCTATGCGGCCTTCATCTGCTTCACGATCCTGCACCTTAGCCGGCTCCTGAAGATGCGCGTCGTTGCGCAAATCGACTTGGAGCGCCAGCAGGAATTTACACACTTGCTACTTAACGAGTTCGAGGAAAACGCGAGCGATTGGCTTTGGGAGACCGATTCCGACCTTCGCCTCAGGCACGTGTCCCCACGGCTAGTCGAAGTCGCCGGCTCGTCCGAGCGGCAGCTCCTGGGCCTGCCGCTCGAACGGCTGCTCCTGCCCCCGTTAGCTCTACCCGATAGCCATCCTGGCGCGGCCTTGTGGGATTGTATCGCCGAGCGTCGCGTCTTCCGAAACCTTCTCCTGCCGCTGGACATTGCGGGCCAACGACGAATGTGGTCCTTAAGCGGGAAGCCGACGTTCGGCAATGGCGGCGCATTCTCGGGGTATCGCGGCGTCGGGTCGGATGTCACCGAGAAGCGGCTCTCGGAGGAGCGTCTCTCGTACCTCGCGTTGCACGATCCGTTGACGGACCTCCCGAACCGAGTTTCGTTCCAACAAATGTTAGAAAGCGCGCGCGAGCGGCTCCTCGGGGACGATCTGCTTGTCGTACTCGCGCTCGACCTCGACGAGTTCAAGTCCGTGAACGATACCTTCGGTCATGCAACCGGAGACGGCCTACTACGTGTGGTCGCCGAACGCCTGTTGGCCTTCAAAGCAACGTACTTGCATGTGGCGCGATTGGCAGGGGACGAGTTCGCGGTCCTAGTCACGGGATGTTTCGCGCGGGATGTATACGCGATCGAAGCTATCGCGGGACGTATCGTCGCGGCGATTGCAGCCCCCATCACCATCGACGGTATTCAGCTTGGCGTTGGGCTCAGCATCGGCATCGCCATCGCCCAGCGGGATGGGTGCGACGACATCATGCGACGGGCCGACCTTGCGCTCTATCGGACGAAGCGTGAGGGCCGGAACGGCTATCGGTTCTACGAGGCCGAGATGGACGACCAGATCCAGGCGCGGCGGGCCCTTACCGCCGACCTGCGGGGTGCCCTCGATCGCAACGAGTTCATTCTCTATTTCCAGCCCATCGTGACGGCCGACACGTCTCGCATCCGCGGGTTCGAGGCGCTTCTGCGCTGGAAGCATCCGGTAAAGGGCTTTGTCTCGCCCGCCGATTTTATCCCACTCGCCGAGGATACGGGGGTCATCATACCGCTCGGTGGATGGATCCTACGCGAGGCTTGCCGGATCGCTGCCGGGTGGCCGGACGGCATCAGGGTCGCCGTCAATCTTTCACCGAGGCAGTTCCAGCATTCGGACCTACCGGTCCTAGTGCGCTCCGCCCTGCAGGAGAGCGGCATGGCTGCTGCCCGGCTCGAGTTGGAGATCACAGAGACAGTGTTCTTAGAGGCGACTTCCGCGACCAAGGTGATGCTCGTCGATCTGCGGGAGATGGGTGTGAGGCTGTCGCTTGACGATTTTGGAACTGGCTACTCCAGCTTGAGTTACCTACGCCGTATCGCGTTCGACAAGATCAAGATCGATCAGAGTTTCGTCCGAGATCTTCCGCACGAGCGCGGTAGTGTGGCAATTGTGCAGGCGATCATCGACTTGGCGACGAGCCTGGATATGACAATCACAGCCGAGGGCGTCGAGACGGAGGCGCAGCGCCAGTGTCTACTAAGTCAGGGCTGCCACGAGTTCCAGGGTTACTTGTTCGGTAAGCCCGTTCCGGCCGAACAGGCCTGCCTCCTCGCTGGAAACCGGGACTCCCGGTCCGACGTGCACCGAGCGGCCTGAGGCCGACCTCTATATCTCGGACCCCACCGTGTTGGACGGGCCCAAAGCGCCCGACGCCGTATTCGGGGAACTCTTCGGCCAGTACGGGAGGAAGCCCTCGACAATGGATCGCGGAATATCCAACGGACGATAGTGTTCCGTGTCGACAAACATCAATGACTGCTCTCCTCTGCCGAGGAGGCCGCTTTTCGCGCTATGAATCTCGTGCGCTAGGGTCACGAATTTACGATTGTGGCTCGCTATACGGATCTTGACCTTGATCGGCTCGAACTCTGCGGCCTCGCGACGGAAGTCATGATGGAAGGATTTAGTCAGAATAAAGAAATCCGTCCCGCTCAGATCGAAGTCGGGCATGCAGGCATTGAAGAACATCTCGCGTGTCTTGCCGACCCAACGCACGTAGTTAGCGAAGTAGACGTTACCAACTGAGTTCGTGTCGTCGTATGTCGGGATCAGATTCAGGGTGAACCACTGTCCGTCGAAGCCATGGGTGCCGCCCAATTCATCGCGATCCCTCACCGGGGTCAGGGTCACCACTTCCGACGCTCGCCCCCCTTTCGGCATCGTCGCAACGACCGGCGGCGCACCGCCCCACCCGAGCAGCTCCGTGATCATCGGCAAGGCGCCAATGAGCCCGATGAGCGGCGCGATCGAAAGAAGCGCCCAACTCGGGGCAACGTAGCCGACGAGGAAGACAAGACACGCGGTCATTCCGATCATGTAACTGAGGACCGGATCGTACCGACGCGTCGCGCCGAGTGTCCTGCAGACGAGGCATGCCGCCGCGCCGACGAGGATCGTTGCGAACGGCATCATGAGGTACACGAGCGAGAGGCCGGACCAGATCGCGATGGAGGTGGTCGCCACAGCAGCGCCGAGGATCCAGACCGGGGACGACACAAGTCCCGCCGGCACGAAGGCGAGTAGCGGTGAGTTACTGCGCGCCGTGACGGACGCGCCGAGCCACCGCGTGGAGCAGTAGAAGCTGTCGATCGTAGAGGCAGCTGCGATCGCCGTCCAAACCACGAACGCTGACGTTGTGACAGTGTTATGATCGCGCGCGATCGCCTGGGCGACGGCCGCGAACGCTCCCGGAATGCCATCGGACGAGGTGATGGGCTCGCCGAGCCCTGCCGCCGCGGCGAGCAGGGCGTTCACGACGAGCAGGCCAAGAAACAAGATCGCGCCGGCAACGTAAGCGAACCGGACGGATGCGCCCGAACGTCGAATCTCGACCGCCCGCTGCCACTGTTGGACATCCATCCAGGGACCAAGCAGGAAACCGACCAGTGACGGAACGATGAGGCCGTAGAAGCGCTCGTCGAAGGTGTAAAATGGGACCTTGGTGCCATGAGGGGCCGCAACCAATCCGGGGAACATTACGACACACGCTAATACACCCAGGGCCAGTGAGACGCCGTGAACTATCCTGATGCCGCGAAGCGGGATCGCGTGACCGATGGAGCATGCGACGAGGACCAGAGCAACTACACCCACGATCGCGCCCGGCCCGAACAACGGCAGCCACGCATACGCGACGAAGCCGAAAATCGTAATCGCAACAGCGAACAACTGGCCAAGAGAGAATAGCAGCGCATAGGGACCCTGGACGACGGCTACGATCCGGTCGAGGTCTCGACGTGGCGCGCCCAGGATCCAGCCGAATAGGCCGAGGCCCGCAGCGTTCGGAAGGGCGAAAGCAAGGAAACCCAGCCATCCGTATGACAGTGTCACATGGATGGCATAGAAAAATCCGAGCCCCCAGAACCACGACAAAGCAATTGTTGGGGACCAGGATGACGAGCGAGCGATTCTAAATGTCATCGTACCTGCGAACGTTCAGCCAGTTAGCTCATCAATAGCCGATCTATGGCGGCACGGGAACATGGCGAAGGCGGAAATAGACCTCTTAGCATCGTGACCGAATCGGACGATAAGGGGCCATCAATGCGGAAGATCCATATGGTGGCGGGGTGGGCCTGAACCTGTTCGTCACGATGTGCACCGTGTGCAGTCGATTAAAAGTGTGGCGGCCCCAGCCGGACCGGAGGCACATTCGGGTGACGCTTGCCCAAGCGCAAGCACGGCGCTGGTGGAACTCGAACGGTTTAATCGGATGCTCAGCATCGTTCACCGCAATGAAGCCGAGTTCGCCAAGCTGAAGGCCACCGTGCTTCATCGGTAGGGTTTGCCATATCCCATGGCCGACCGCAGTCCAGCTAAGCCGAGGCCGAGGCCGAGGCCGAGGCCGAACCTAATTGGACCGAGCAGGCGGACAGCGGTAGTTACATCGTCATAGCGATCAGTTGGTTCACCAGTGCGAGCTCGGTGGGGCTCAAGCTTGGCGCTGGGGTTGGCGACGGGAAGTTGCGCGCCTGCCGCGCTGAGGTGCTTCGTAGAGCACGTGGCGGCCTCGCGCGGTTGAGTCCGCTTACCGTCTGAGCCGAAGCCACTGAGCAACACTATCTAGCGTGGGCGAGCGTGCGCTCGGTCACGCTGCTACGCCGGTCGGAGGGTATACCGGGCGAGACAGGCGACGAAAAAGCCTAATGGTGGGAAGCTGACCATCAGTATTCGCCCTTAACGTCCGTACTGGGTGGTTTCGAGACCGTCCGCCTGCCAGCATAAAAGGGTTCGAGCGGACGTCACTCAACGCGCTTTTAGGACCTTCGGCTGATCTTGGAAGCAACCTCGCGCGTTGGCTCTCGACGGCATCGGTCTTACCCGGACGCGCTCATCACGTTTCGCGCAGCCATTTCCAGACGTGTTGCAACGTCCCCTGACCGCTGACTTGCTGAGTCATCTGACGCTCGCTACGCCAAGCCTGGGGTGGGACGCCGTAGCGCTTGCGGAAGCTGCGGCTGAGATGTGCGACACTGCTGAAGGCAAACACTTCGGCTAACCGGCCGATAGTGCGCCTCTCCATTGGATCGGCCAGAGCGTCGCGTACCGCCCTCAGTCGCTCACCCTGTACGAAGTGCATTACTCCCCCCTCAGGCTCAAATAGCCGGTAGAGGGTGGCCCTCGAGACCAGCATCTGCCCGGCGATGAATTCCGGCGAAAGATCGGGCCGTAACAGGTTCGCCCGCACGATCATCTTGGCCAGCGCCATTAGGCCGCCGTCGAGTTCGCGACCGTCCAGCGCGTCCGAAGCCTGCGAGCCGTCGAGCAGGCGGTGCAGGAAGATAACGAACTCATCGGCGATCGCTGGAGCCTCGTTGACGGGTGTGGTCGGCAATCGGCGATAGATGTCTACAATATGCGTAGCCAGTAACCGGTTACGGGCCGCATCGAAGAGCAGGTCATGCTTTTCAAGCGATAAACCGTGCAGGTAGGTACACGGGACGATAATACCGGTTGTATCGGCTTGGTTGATCATGCCATCGACCAAGTGACGGCGGCAAATGAGCATCACAGTGCCAGGCGAGGCTAAGATATCTTTGCCGGCGATTACGCCTCGGAAGCGACCAGAACGGTAGAGTTGGAACGTGTAGTGGTCGGGGCCAGCATCGACGCGTCGGCGGTCCCGTTGAAGGCATTGAGTTGAAAGTAGTGTACGATGAGCAACAAGATCGCCGATTTGAAACGCGATGTTGCTGCCGAAAGGCAGGACGGCAGATGGCGTTGTTGGTTTGACCTCGTACAACGGCGCCATGAGGGTGCGCCATCGCTCATAGGCCTCTCCGAGGGCCAAACCCGACGTCGACAGCAAGAAGTAAGGCAGGCCGGCTTCAACCGTGACATCTTCTGCACCCAACCAACCACATCCTTTACCAATCGATCCGTTCAGCCGAGAACGTTAGGCATGCGGCCCATGGCAGGGCAAGCCAACTATCTGCGGGCCGCATCGGAGAGCGCAAAGCTACGGCTGGCAAGGCAGATGGCGGCCTTGGGTGAGACCGCAAACCACCATCTACGGCAACATCGGGTCGGTAGCCGAATGGCGGCTTGGGGTGGAGGCTGTGTGAGAACGCGTTTGCGGACTGGACGGACCCGACAGCGCAAGGCCCAAAGGGTCCGGGCTTTCATCCTCGGATGGCTGCGATGAGTGGGCCGGCACCGAGGATCGCGATCACTC
>NZ_VRUV01000199.1:0-7925 GCF_008039455.1 Methylobacterium sp. WL116 | reverse complement strand
CCGTCGCGCCGGGCCTGGATCGCCGGCACCAGCGGGACGACGAGGCGCGGCGGGCGCTTGGCCGCCTCCCCCGAGGCGACCGCGTTGACGTAGGACGCCTCGCGGTAGAGCCGGATCACCTGCCCGAAGGCCAGCAGCACCGCGATGAGGAGTACGCCGAGGATCAGGCCGTTGAGCCCCGGATTGGCCTGGAAGGCGGGCGTGATCTGGCGAAACAGGATGAAGGCGAGGAACCCGACCAGGATCAGGAAGACCAGCATCCGGACGAGGTAGATGCCCGGCTTCGCGATCGGTCTCCTGGCCGCCGGAATCTTGCCCGCCGGACTCTTGCCGATCGGCCTGTCCGCACTCGGCTGTGCGGGAAACGCGGTGTCGGAACGGGCGGCCATCGGTCGCGACTCTTCGGAAGGTGGCGCGAGGTCGTCTCCCGAAGATGATCGGCGGCCTCGATCGAGCAGGCCGGCACTGTGGCGTCAGCCTACGATGCGATCAAGCCGCACAGCGCGCGTTCACATCGTTCAGTGCGGACTAATCCCAATCCCGCGGCCAGGTCTCCTCGAGATGAGGCCCGAGGCGAACCGCCGAGACCGTGACGGCGAGGCCGTCCGCATTGGTCTCGACGGCGATGCCGCACAGGGTGCCCTCCCCTTGCGCCGCTTCGAGGCGGGCGCCCGGCGTCTTCTGCAGGAAGCGCCGCAGCGGCTCCTCCTTCTGCATGCCGAGCACCGAGTCGTAATCGCCGCACATCCCGGCATCCGTCAGGTAGGCCGTGCCGCCGGGCAGGATGCGGTGGTCGCCGGTCGGGACGTGGGTGTGGGTGCCGACGACGAGGCTGGCGCGGCCGTCGAGGAACACGCCGAAGGCCTGCTTCTCGCTGGTCGCCTCGGCATGGACGTCGATGACGACCGCATCGGCGGCCTCGCCCAGCGGGCAGGCGGACAGCTCGCGCTCGACCGCGGCGAAGGGGTCGTCCAGCGCGTCGATGAACAGCCGGCCCATCACGTTGACGACGAGGACGCGGGCGCCGGCCCGGGTCTCGACGATGGTGGCGCCCCGGCCCGGCGTGCCGGGCGGGTAGTTCGCCGGCCGGACCAGCTTCGGCTGGCGGGCGATGAAGACCAGCGCCTCGCGCTGATCGAAGGAGTGGTTGCCGAGCGTCACCGCGTCGGCGCCGGCCCCGAGGATCTCGTCGCAGATCGACTCGGTGATGCCGAACCCGCCGGCCGCGTTCTCGCCGTTCACGACCACGCAATCGAGCCGCCAGCGCTCGCGCAAGGCGGGAAGCCGGTCGGTGACGGCCTTTCGGCCGGGACGCCCGACCACGTCGCCGAGAAAGAGAAGCCGCATCGTCAGAGGTCTTTGGTGAGGGGAACGAACCCGGCCTCGGTCACGAGGTGGTCGAGGGGGCGATCGTGCGGCTCGGCCGGGACCCGCTGGATCTCCTGGACCGAGAAGGCGATGCCGATGGTCAGCACCGGGCCGCTGCGCGACAGTCGGCTGATCGCCTGGTCGTAGTAGCCGCGGCCGTAGCCGATGCGCTGGCCGCGCCGGTCGAAGGCGGCGAGCGGCACGATCAGGGCGGTCGGGTCGAGGGCCGGCAGGTCGTCGCGCGGCTCGCTGAGGCCGAAGCGGCCGGCGACCAGCGTCTCGCCCGCGCGCCACTCGCGGAACACCAGGCCGTCCGGCGTGACCTTCGGCAGCGCGACGCGCTGGCCGCGGGCGAACAAGCACTCGATCAGCGGGCGCGGGTCGGCCTCGCTGCGGATCGGCCAGAAGGCGCCGACGAGGGTGGCCTCGGCGAGGCCCGCGACCGTGAGGGCATGCTCGGCGATCGCGAGCGATCCGGCGCGCCTGGTCTCCGGGTCGAGGGCGTCGCGCCGTGCGAGCGCGTCGCTTCGCAGGGCGGCCTTGTCGGAGGAGGTCGAGTGCGGAGCCACGTGAGCCGTTGGAGGATCGATCCCGGGAAACCTACAGTGTAGGTGGGCGCCGTGTTGGCCAAGTTCAGGGACGAGGCCAGGGACAGCTCCCGGGGGAGTCGATAAGGCCCCGGGGAAAGTGCTCCTGACGGACTCTGCAGCCCCGCCCAACACATGTAGCGGTGCGCCCCCGTCCGCGCCAGGGGGCGCGAGCGCCGAGCGTCGTGAAATCAGCGGCCGAGCAGGGTGCGCAGGCGGGGCGAGCGCGCCGACCCGTCGATGCATTCGAGCGTCGCCGACCGGTTGAGGGTGTGGAGGCGGGTGCCGGGCCAGGACGGCCCGGCGGTCAGCCTCGTCTCGACGGTCTGCGCGTAGCCCTCCGCGTCGAGGCGGTCGATCCGGGCGAGCGCCAGCGCCCGGCCGTAGCCCTCGGTGCAATCCTGGATCGGGCGGATCAGGGCTCCGTCGCGCGCGACGATGCGTCCGGCCGGCCGCGCCGAGGCGACGTCGACCAGCACCGGGTTGTGGGCATGCGGCGTCCAGGGCCCGCGGAAATCCGGTGCCGACCAGAGATGGAGCGCATCCGAGTACGAGCCGCTGCCGAGCGCCGCGCCGAGCGGCGCATCGCGGACGGTCGCGAACATCCACCACAGGCCGCCATGCTCGACCAGGGTCGCGTCGCTGGCGACGACGCCGGAGACCAGCGTCGCCTCCTTCACCCAGCCGCCCGGAAAGGCGGTGGCGCGGTAGAGGTCGATCGTGCCGGCGCTGCCGGTTTCGGGCACCATCCAGGCCTCGCCCGCGCGCTCGAACACGAACGGATAGGAGAGGTGATGGGCCTCCTCCAGCACCGGAACCGGTACGCCGATCGGGCCGTCGGTCGAGAACCGTACCGCCGAGACGATGCCCTTGGCCGTCGCGTGGACGAAATCCTCGACGAACAGCCAGGTCTCGCCGCGATGATCGAGGGGGAACGGGTCGGCGTAGAAGCGCCGGCCGTCGTCGGGCAGGGTGGTCCAGCCGGTGTCGGGGTGCCGGCGAAGGTCGATCACGTCCGGCCCGTCGAGCCGGCGCCAGCCGACCCGCCAGTGCGGGGCATGGTAGCACAGGTGGTAGAGCCGCTGCGCGACGGCGTGGGCGAGGATGCGCCCGGTGCGTGACAGGATCTGGGGGGCCGTGAGCTCGGCCGGTGGTGCCGCGATCCCGGGGCGTCCCGTCGCGGGGCCGCCCTCGTGGCGCCCGGCGAGCGCCGCCGCCAGCAGGGACACCGTGCGGATCAGCGCGTCGTCGAAGGAGGTCAGCATCACCCCGCGGCGTTCGGTGCCCGCGCGACCCGATGCGACGAGCCGGCTCCCGTCGGCGAGCGCCATCATCGGGGCCCGCCCCGCCAGGAGGCTCGCGAGCAGACCGGCCTCGCCCGGCCGGCCGTCGTAGGACAACCGCCAGATCGAGCCGGCCTCCGCGGCGGCGACGTCGCCGCAGAGGTCGACGATCAGATCCGGCCGCGCATGCCCGGTCGGCCGCCACGCGGACAGGTCGCGATCCTGCGCCGGCGACGAGGCGCCCGATCGCGGCAGGCGGTGGATCAGCGTCTCGAGCGAGAACAGCAGGTCGGCGTTGGCCGGCCACGCGTCCGGCCCGGGGCGCGCATCGATCTCGATCGCGTCGACGCCCGGCAGGACGGCGATCCGACGGAGCAGGTGCACGTGCCAAAGGCGCGGCCTCCGACCATCGAGACGCAACCTGAGACGCATGCCGCCGACCGATCCCTCTCGAACGTCCCGGCGAACGCCGCGTCCCCGCCCGTCGCGTTCGGCGCCAGGAACCGGGATACCCGGTGCAATCCGTCGTTGCGATCTATCACCAATTTCGTGACCGAGAAGATAACCTTGAAGACAGAGGCCGCCGCCCGATCGACATTAACCCTTACCCGAAGAAGCGAGGTCCGAACCCGGGGTACTACGCAGTCTTGAGGGATTTTCATTCAGTTGCGCACACCTTGCAGTATCCGGTCAGGCGCCCGTAAAACTGACCCAATTTGACACGACGGTGGCCCACGGTGGCACAGCTGAACAGAAACCTTGCCGTTTCGGCCTGGATCGAGCCGGTCGCGCCCGAGCGCGTGGTCACATCCAAGCCCGAGACCACGGCCGAGCTCGGCGACCTGTGGCGCATCCTGTTCCGGCGCTGGAAGCTGATCCTCGGCACGGCGAGCGTGCTGGGCTTGGCGGCCCTGGCCTACGCCGTCCTCACGCCGTCCCTCTATACCGCGACCGCGCAACTCCTGATCGATCCACGCGACCGCGTCGTCGTGAACAACGACGTCAATCCCGGAGCGCTGTCGCCCGACGGCGGCGTGACGCAGGTCGAGAGCCAGGTCCGCGTGATCGAATCGGACACCGTGCTGTCGCGCGCCATCGCCGAGACCGGGCTGGACAAGGATCCCGAGTTCGGTGCGGCGAGCACCGGCATCGTCGGGCGCGCCGTGCGCTCCCTCCGTGAGATGATCGCCGGGCGGCAGCCGGACAAGGTCGTCGACGCACGCGGGCAGTCCCTCGACCGGCTTCGGCGCAAGCTCTCGGTGAAGCGTGCCGACAAGGTCTTCGTCGTCGACGTGATCGTCACCACCACCGATCCGGACAAGTCGGCGCGGATCGTCAACGCCATCGCCAAATCCTACCTGTCGGACCAGACCGAGGCCCGGGCCGAGGGCGCCAAGCGCGCATCGGGCGAGCTGCGCGGCCGCCTCGACGACCTGCGCAACGCCGTGAACCAGGCCGACCTGCGGCTGGAGGACTACAAGGCGAAGAACGGCCTGATCGCGTCCAGCGGGCGCCTCGTCGGCGAGCAGCAGCTCACCGACAGCAACGCCCGCGTGGTCGCGGCCCGAACCCGCACGGCCGAGGCGCGCGCCCGCCTCCAGGGCGTCAAGGACGCCCGCGGACGGCCCTTCGCCGCCGGCGCGACGCCCGAGGCGATCCAATCCTCGGTGATCGACCGCCTGCGCGGCCAGTACGCCGAGCTGGCGAGCAAGGAGGCGGACCTGCGCACCAATCTCGGCGAGCGGCACCCGTTCATCGCCGCGACTCGGGCGCAGATGCAGGACGTGAAGCAGCTGATCGACGGCGAGCTCGGCCGCATCGCTCAGGCGGCGGAGTCGGAGTATCAGCGGGCGCAGGCCAACGAGCGCACGCTCACCGCCGACCTCGAGAAGCTCCAGAAGCAATCCGCGGTCAGCGCCCAGTCGAGCATCCGCCTGCGCGAGCTGGAGCGCGACGTCGACGCGAGCCGCACCGTCTACAACAACTTCCTCGTGCGCTCGCGCGAGCTGAAGGAGCAGACCGGGATCGACAGCACGAACGCCCGCGTCATCACCTGGGCGCGCCCGCCGGCGGACGCCTCCTGGCCGCCGCGGCTGTTCCTAGTGCTTGCGGCCTCGCTCGCCGGCCTCGGCCTCGGCACCGGCTTCGCCCTGGTTCGGGAATATGCCGAGCCGACGGTGCTGTCGCAGCGCCAGCTCGAGCGCCTGTCGAACGCGCCGGTCGTCGCGACCCTGCCGCGCCTGCGCCGCCGGAGCGACGGCGCCAGCGCGTCGGCGGCGGGCTTCACCCTCGACCACCTCCACGAATCGACCGATGGCGGCCGCTCGATCAGCATCCTCGTCACCTCCGGCGAGGCGGACGACGCCGACCGCAAGGCGGTGATCGACCTGCTCGCCTCCGTCGCGGTGGCGCGCGGCGAGCGGGTGCTGATCGTCGACGCCGACATGCGGATCGACGATTCGAGCGTCGGCGGCCTCCTCGACGTGCTCCGCGGCGAGCAGAGCCTGAACGCCGTCACCCGCCTCGATCCTGCGACCGGCGCGCGTCGGATGGGCATGGGCGACGCGCAGAAGCCGGTGCGCGACGCGTTCCTGCGCACCAACGTCGAGCGCTTCCTCGCCGGGGTGAAGGGGCGCTACGAGCTGGTCATCCTCGACGGCGGCGTCTTGTCCGAGAACCTGCGGATCGGGCCGGTCGCGGCGGCCGCCGACCGCCTGCTGCTGATCGTGCGCAACGGCGCCACCCGCCAGCGCGACCTCCTCAGCCTCGTCGGCACCTCGGAGGCCCTGGGCCGGCCGGTCTCCGGCTCGCTGCTGCTCGACGCGCGCGCGGCGAGCTGAGGAACCGATCGTGACGCAGGCGTACCGCCCGACGACGCCGGCGCACGCGGCCCGGCGGCAGCCGCAGGCGTTCCCGCTGCCCTCCCTCTCGCGGTTCGAGTCCTGGGCCCTGGTCGTGCTCGCCCTGGTCACCTGCGGCCTGTCGGGCGGCATGCTCTGGGCCGTGGGCATCAACTACGACGGCATCACCGGCTCGGCGGCGCAGAAGGTCCATCCCGCGACCTACCTCGCGGTGTTCCTGTTCGGCTGGACGATGCTGCGGGCCGGCAACCCGGTGATCCCGATGGCGGCGGCGGCCGAGCGGCGTCCCGCGAGCGTGCTGCTCTGCCTCGTCGGCTTCGGGCTGCTCGCCTTCATCGCCTCGCGGAACGGGACCGGGCTTGCCGGCTCGCTCGACACCTACGTGCTCACCGGCCTCGTCGTGATCCTGATGGCCGACCGGGACGCGATCACCATGCGGCACGTGGAGATCGTGGTGCACGCGGTCATGGTCGCCAACGCCGCGCTCGGCCTCGTCGAGTTCGTGAGCGGCCAGCGCTTCTTCCCGTTCCGCATGGACGGGCAGGCCTTCGACACCGACACGCGCTCGGCGGCGCTGCAGGGCCATCCGCTGGCCAACGCGACGTTGACCGCCTGCTACATCCTCGCCCTGTTCAACGGCGGCGGCCAGCTCCGTCCGATCACCCGCGCCGGCTTCATCACCCTGCAGCTGGTGGCGCTGATCACCTTCGGCGGACGCTCGGCGACGGTGGTGACGCTGTGCTTCGGCAGCGTCTTCGCGGTGGTCGCCCTCAACCGGGCGCTCCGCACCGGGCGCGTGCCGCTGCTCGGGGCGGCGATCGCCGTGTTGATGCTGACGATGGTGCCGATCGTCGTCGGCGGGCTCGCCGTCGGCGGCTTCTTCGACGCGCTGCTCGAGCGCTTCGTCTCGGACGGCGGCAGCGCCAATGCCCGCGTCGAGATGCTGGCGATCTTCGATGCGATCCCGTTCCGCGATCTCCTGGTCGGGCCCGATCCGTCGATCGTCGACACCCTGCGTCGGATGTACGGCCTCGAATGGGGCATCGAGAACCCGATCGTGCGCAGCCTCCTCTACAACGGCGTCGCGATGACGGTGCTGCTGATCGTCGCGATCGCGCTGTTCCTCTACGAGGTGGCGCGGCAGTGCCGGCACGGCGTGTTCCTGCCGATCCTCGCCTTCGTCGTGCTGATCAACACCTTCGAGAGCATCGGCGGGAAGACGACCCTCCTCGCCAAGTTCGCGCTGATGCTGCTGGTGCTGTACCCGCCCCGCCCGCTCAGCGCCTCGCCGTCCCCGGCATCGTCAGGCCCAGCGCGGCGATGATCGCGGGATCGATGCGGTGGGCGTCGTCCATCAGGCCGAGCCCGTCGAACAGGTTCCAGAACGCCCAGGCGAAGCCCGCGGCCTCCGCCGCCTCGCGGACGTCGCGGATGTAGCGGGCGCGATCGGGGGCGCGCGACGCGACGTAGCGCGCATCGCTCCTCAGGGCGCCGAACTCCCCCATCAGGATCCGTCGCGGCGCGACGCCGTAGAGGTCGGCCCAGGTTCGGATGTCGGCGAGATTGCGATCGAGGTAGCCGCGGTCCGGGTCGGCGGCGAAGTACTCCTTCATCTTCGTCTCGGTGACGGCGTAGGCCGCCGCCTTGTCCGCGTCGGAGGTCGCGGTGTCGGCGCGCATGCGGGCGCGGACCGCCGCCAGCGTCGCGTCAAGCGTGCCCGCGCGCGCCGGCCACGGCACGTCGTTGAGCGCCCGATAGATCGGCTCGTCCTTCATCCAGGGCGCGCCCTGGATGAAGGACGAGCCGATCTATCGGGCGCTCAACGA
>NZ_VRUV01000198.1:0-7930 GCF_008039455.1 Methylobacterium sp. WL116 | reverse complement strand
TGTTAAGCGCTCGCGACGTCACCGCAGCCGAGCGTGACCGTCTGTCCGGGGCAGATCAGGTGCTGCGCAAGGGCGACACCAGCCTGCAGGACATTGCTACCGAGCTGCGCAAAATCGATAACCGCCAAACCGACGCCGGGGGTGCGACCGCGACAGGGGCCTTGGCGGGAATCCCATAAGCTCCAACCCGTAGTAGGGCATGTGATCCGACCCGCATGACGGCGGAGGTGCCGATCCCTCAACCGGTGAAGCGTCGGCCGGTCGCGACGACATGTTTGCCCGGAGGGAGATGGATGGAACACGGTTTGGCGACAGCCGTCCTTTGCATCGTGGGCGGTGGCATCGCCGCCCAGGTGCTCGCCGCGCGCCTACGCGTCCCCGCCATCGTGCTGCTGCTCGCGCTTGGGTTCCTTGTCGGACCCGTGCTCGGCTTGCTACACCCGTCCCGCGACTTCGGGGAGAACCTGCGCCCCTTGATCGGCTTGGCGGTCGCCATCGTAGTGTTCGAGGGGGGCCTTGCGCTCGACCTCCGCGAACTCAGGGCTTCCGGCGAAGGTGTTCTCCGGCTCACCGCCTTCGCGCTGCCCATCAACTTCGTCCTCGGCACCCTCGCGGCGCACCTCATCGGCGGGATGATGTGGGGCCCCGCGTCGGTGTTCGGCGCCATCCTCGTCGTGACCGGACCAACCGTGATCCTGCCGCTGCTGCGCCACGCCCGCCTGGAGCGCCGATCCGCCGCCTTCCTGAAATGGGAGGCCATCGTCAACGACCCGGTCGGGGCGATCCTCACGGCGGTCGTCATCGAGATCCTGGTGGGCGTGCCGCACGGTGCCGGCGAGACCCCGGCGGTCGCACTGGCGATCCACCTCGCCGAGGGCGTGCTGGTGGCGGGCGGCCTCGGCATTGGCTTCGCTATATTGGTGGCCTGGGCGGTCCGGCGGGATCTCGTCCCGGAGACGCTCAAGACGCCGGTGCTGCTCGCGCTCGCACTCGTTGCCTACGTCGTACCGAACCTGCTCATGCACGAGGCCGGGCTGATCGGCGCGACCGTGTTCGGCATCGCCCTGGCGAACCGCCATGTGCCAGGCTTGGGCGAGTTGCGTCGGTTCAAGGAGGCGCTTGTCGTGCTTCTGGTGTCGTGCCTGTTCGTTGTGTTGACCGCCGACCTCGACCTCGGCGTCCTCGGCAAGTTGTCCCTGCCCATCCTCGCTCTTACGGCCGCCGTCCTGTTCGCGGTCCGCCCGGCCGCCATCTGGCTCGCGACGCTGGGCAGCGACCTGTCGCGGCGGGAGCGCCTGTTCGTGGGTTGGATCGGCCCCCGCGGCATCATCGCGGCTGCCGTCGCAGGTTTGGCCGGGCCCCGTCTGAGCGAGGCGGGCTACGCCGGCGGCGATCTGATCCAGCCCACCGTATTCGCGGTCATCGTGGCCACGGTCATCCTCCACGGCTTCTCGCTGGGACCGCTGGCCCGGCGACTGAGCCTGTCTACCGCGGCCGAGACCCAGCGGCTCGCCGTCGTCGGAGCGTCCCCATGGGCGAGCGACATGGTCGTCGCCCTGCATCGCGCGGGCGTGCCGGTGGTACTGATCGACACCTATCCCGGCGCGCTCCAGGCCGCCCGTGACGCGGGTGTGCCAACGCTGCAGGCCGAGCTGCTGTCGCGGCATGCCGAGGAAGGTCTCGCCGACCACCCCCCGGACCATATGCTCGCTGCGACTCGGGACGAACTTTACAACGCGCTGGTGTGCACCAGACTTGCCCCCGAGATCGGCCGCGAGCGCGTCTACCAACTCGCGCCGTCGGCGGACCACCTCCTGCATGCGGACACGGGCGTCAGCCGGGATACCCGCGGCAAAGTACTCGGTGACGGCAAGATCGATTTCGATGCCCTGGCCGGGCGACACGAGGCCGGCTGGCGTTTCGAAGTCGTCCCCACGAACGGGGGTGCGCAGACCGACGTGATCGACCTGCTGATCATCAAGACGGACGGGGTGGTCGAACTCCTTTCGGTCGACAACGAGCGTGCCGCCCCAAACGAGGGGGACCGCATGCTTGCGTTCGCCGCGCCGAATATTCCTCACCTCGATATGGCGGGAGAGCCGTCTCTAGCGCACGTCTGATAAGCGGTTTGCGTACAGCGTTCAGACTCATAAGGTTCGCTCTGGGGTCGGTTGGGCATTTCCGATGGCCCGCATGAAGTTGAACCTCGCTCAGTAGATCAGCGTCGCCCGCAGGCCGACGACCGTGGCGTTCTTGATCCTTCGCCCAAGTTCGTCGCGTGGATCCGGGATGTTGCCCCCCGGATGTAAGACGTACTGCAGGTTCGGCTGAACCGTCACGCGCGGTTCGAGGATGGCCTGGTACGTCGCCTCGAACAAGGCCGCGAACCGTTTGCATCGGGATCGGGATCGCCATCAACCGCGTGATCGTCCGGCCGCTCGGGCGGGTGATGACCTTCGTCGAGCAGGTCGGTCAGGGCGACCTGTCCGGGACGCTCGGGGACGGCGGCCACAACGAGATCGGTCGCCTCGGGTGTCGGGCAAGGTCGCCAGCATCAATCCTGTTTAGGATAATTGGGCACGCCTGGGCTGTTGTGGCGGCCAAGCACAATGTGAGATGGCGGCTTATCGAAGAAACTTCATGGGGCGAGCGGAAAGCGCGCAACCTGACCTATATTTTTACTTTTCATTAACTTTGATATCTAATTCTGCGAATGCTATTTGAGTGCGCCGGCTGGCTCGCAGAGCATTGTAGGACCTGAAGTCTCGCTTGTATTTTCTCGGTTTTATAGGAATTCAAGGGATGCCAATTGATGCCACGCCCGATCCTGATGAAGTTCCCGTTCGGCATATTACAGGCGCTGTCAGTATCGTCCTAAACGGGCAGACCGTCGCGCTCAATTTGTTCACGGACCGGATGGCCGTGCTCATGGATGGCAGCGTGCAGCCTGATCCCATTGTAGCTGCGCGTCTACGCCTCGATCTGGCGATGGCCAGAGAAATCCGCGATCAGCTCGATGCCCACCTCAGCGGTCTCACGACAAGTCCAAGAGGTAGTTTGCAGTTGAACTGATGCCTTTCGCTGAAGGGCTAATTTACTTCGAAATCCCATGGTTTCGAAATGAACTGAACTCCGATTGCCGCGCTTTCCCGACGCACGATCCTGCAGGTATGCTGAACGTCATCAGAATCGATCAGCAGCGTGAACGCCTCCAGCACCCTGATTGCTGACGGCAGGGTGAGCTTTGCCCCCACGTCTGAGACGTTTCGGACTGTGCAGTCCATCACTGATGCCCCGTTGGGGAAGATGATCTTGACGGCCTTCAGAACTCGCTTGCGCGGCGCACTGCGGCGCTCGATCTCTGGATGTCCCATCACAGCACCGCTTGTTCATTGAAGGTCGTTGGGCTGTATGGAAGCTTGAAACGAACAGCGATCCCGTCGGCAGTATGTCGGACGACAGTGGCGAACCGCTTTCCGACGGTTACGGCTGAACCAGGATCAGGTCGTTCACTCGTCGCGAGGGCCACGCCTGACATCGAAAGATCAACGATTTCTGCGCCGACGGTCTGACCGTTCGATAGCGTGACGCTCACAGCGCGCCGGGTGGGTACGATCCGGGGATCATTCCGCTGATCGGCCGTGTCGTTGACGTGAGCACGAAGCCAGGCGAGGCGATCGTCGATCCTCGCTTTGCGCTCTGCACTGGCTTCAACGAGCAGAGTGAAACCAGCGGAACTCACTTCGCTTATCCGCCCAGGCACCACGCCGATTGCATCAAGATAGCACGTCGCGTTCATGCCAAGGCGGACTGCTGGTAGCCCGCCACGCCTTCTTACTTCGACGCGTGCACTTGTTGATATGATGGCGACGCATGTCGCTTCACTGTTAGTCTCCAGAAGAAATTTTCCATAAGTTTCAATCATGTGGCGTCATATATATGGCTAGATTACTATTACTGTTCCTATATAGCAGCTTAGACGTTTACAAATTATCTCAGGTTGAACGGACTGCAAAAATTGCTCCAAAGGCAACCTGGCTGCAGCGGACTTCACGAAAACCCGCTCCCCGCATGATCCTTGAAGGTGTTCGCCGGCCTGACATATCCAGGCGCCGTGCGCGGATCGCGGTGTCCGGATGAGCCCCTGATCTAGGTGAGATCAGCGCCCCGGTCGGCCGCACCGGAAGCGACGTTCAGCCTTCAACCCAGCATGTCGAGGGTCTGGAGCCACGCATGACACAGGGTGGGCCAGACACTTGCGGGTGTGTCAGGCTCCCCAATGCCGAAGCCATGGCCGCCCTTGCTGAAGCGGTGGAACTCGACTGGTACGCTCATGTGCCGACAGACCGTGTCGAGGATGCGGCTGTTCTCCGGACTGATCACGGGATCGTCGTCGGTCTGCACGAGGAAGAGCGGCGGGCAGCCCGGACGCAACTGTGTCTGGAGCGACCAGGCGGTCCGCGCTTCGGGCTTCGGCTGCTCGCCGAAGAGGTTCCGCCGAGTGCCCGTATTGTCGTAAGGCGGCTCCAGCGTGACGACCGGATAGATCAGGGCCGCGAAGTCGGGACGGGCCAACTGCCGATCGATCTCGTCCACCGGCGCGTAGGTGCGTAAGCCGGCACGCACTCGGTGGCACAGCGATCGCTTACGGCCACGGCGTGGGGCACTTCCGTTTCACGCTCATTCCTACCCAAGTCGCACTTAGCCCCGCCGGCATCCGCCGCGCGGGGCTCTTTCGTTCTCCGTTAACCAGCCCGCGCTACGACCCAGCCATCGAAGGGGTTCCTCTGGCCCTGACATCACCTCAGCCCGCCCGGTAGCCGCCGTGGCGGGCTTTTTCGTACCTGCACTACCCCTCAGCCGGATACACCCCGGTCGCCCGCCATATCCGAATTCGGAGCAGCCGGATCTGCGCGCGCCGCAGCGCCGAGCCGGCATAGCCCTGAAGCGCTGGATCGCCTGGCAGCCTCAGGATCTTGCGGTTGTTCCGACAGGTCCGGACAGCTCGCGTGCGGTGCCAGACGATCTGCTCAGCCAGTGAGGCGCGTTCGTACAATTGATTGAAGCCCTCGCAGATCTCGCGGATCTCGGGAGCAAGTTCGTCCGTTAGGTCGGTTTTCTCCATCCGCATCGCGGCTTCCCCTGCGATCTCGGATGGAACTGTCGCTCAACGAGCGCCCCCGCGCCAGCGAAGCGAAGCGAAACCTTCCACTAGGATGAACGTATCCAACCTCAGGGAACTCGTCAGACAAGCCCGCCCGGCGTCCGCTGCGGCGGGCTTTCCATGAGTCTAAGCTCGAAATCCGCTAGCGCCTACGGAGAACATCTGATGACAGCTCGCCTTTGTCTCTCTTCAGATATCAGATTGAAACACCACCGCTCTATCGCCTCTCAGGGCTGTCCCAACGTATAGGAACGAGGATGGTGTTCATCGCGGGGAACTTGATAGCTTGCGAGGATTGGATGCCGCCCGTGTCACCCGAAGCTCCGTTACGCCCTCCTGCAGCTACCATTGCCGAAGATCGCGGCGTTCACATCGCCGTCGACGAAGCGCTGCTATCGAGCAGCGACCAGAAAGAACTCGTGTTCTGGTCAACGGATCGCGGTGAGGGGCCCGAGGCTGACCTCTTCGAGAACGTGATCTACAAATCGCGGGTCATGATCGCGTTCCAGTCCCTGCTGGATCGCCTGCAAATCCGACCGGGCGATCAGGTTCTCGAACTAGGCGCGGGCCACGGATGGGCCAGCGTAATGGCGAAATCTCAGGTTCCGACAGCCCACTTCGCCGCCACCGATCTCAGTACGGATGCAATCCGTACATCCGAGCTCTATGAAGGCCTGATCGGTGCACGGCTCGATGAGAAGTGGGCCTGCTCCGCCGTGTCGTTACCGTTCAGCGACAACCGCTTCGATCTCGTGTTCTGCTTTGCGGCCTTCGACCACTTCATCATCGGCCTACGCTACGAGGCTGTCCTGCGGCAGGTGCATCGCGTGCTCAAGCCGGGCGGGCGGCTCGTGATGCTCTACGAACCGTCTGCACCGCCGATCCTCTACGGCCGCGCCAAACGCCGGACCGAGAGTAAGCGCCACGTCGCCCAGGTCGACGAGGACGTTATCCTGATCGAACGGCTGCGCCGGGACGCGGAAACCTTCTGTTTCGACGTCAAGGTCGAGTTCCACCCGGAGTACAGTCAAAGGATCGGGATTGCATCAACGGTCTATTACTACGTCCTGTCCGCATTCCCGCTTCTACAGAAATTCCTGCCCTGTACGATTAATACCAAGCCCCGTTGAATATGACTCACGCGAGGTAGCATCGCGATCCAGGTCGTGATTCACTTTTCAGGTTTGGAGCCTGAGGAGGATGTAATGGCTGCTCCGGTGCCACTGCGATCGGATTATGGTGCCGAAGCTTTGCGCGCTCTGGCCAAGGTATCGCGCAATCCGGCCCAGATCCGCCTCCTGTTGGCGCTATCGGTGATCTCGGCGGGCGGCTCGCGCTTGGAGGCGGCCGAGATCGGCGGGGTCGGGTTGCAGACGGTGCGTGACTGGGTGTTGGCCTTCAACGCGGCCGGTCCGGACGGGCTGATCGACGGCAAGGCGCCTGGTGCCCGTCCGCGCCTGAACGCCGGGCAGCGCGATTTCCTGAAGGCCCTAATCGAACAAGGTTCGACGTCCGCCGCTCATGGCGTAGTGCGCTGGCGCTTGTGCGATCTGGCACAGATCCTGGTCGAGGATCAGAGCGTGTCGATCTCCGAGCAGACCTTGAGCCGGGTCTTGCGGGCGATGGGCTACCGCAAGCTCTCAGCCCGTCCGCGCCATCACGCCCAGGACCCGGACGCCGCAGCTGTTTTTATAAAAGCTTCCCCCACCGTCTGGCGCAGATCGGGCAGGCTGTCGGCGGCAAACCCGTAGAGGTCTGGTTCTGCGACGAGGCGCGGGTCGGCCAGAAGAACACCCTGACCCGGCGTTGGGCAGCACGCGGAACGCGCCCCTCGGCTCCCAAGGATCAGCGCACGCAGTCAGCCTACATCTTTGGGGCAATCTGCCCGGCCCGAGGCGTCGGCGCGGGCCTGGTCATGCCCCGTTGCACCACGTCGGCCATGGCCCATCACCTTGAAGAAATCTCCGCAACCGTCGCGCCCGGCGCCCACGCTGTCCTCCTGCTCGATCAGGCTGGCTGGCACACCACGAAGAAGCTGCGCGTTCCAGGCAACATCACCCTGCTCCCTCTTCCAACTCGTTCGCCCGAACTCAACCCGGTCGAGAACCTCTGGCAGTTCATGCGAGAGAACTGGCTCGGCAACCGGATCTTCCAATCCTACGCCGACATCCTCGACCACTGCTGCGACGCCTGGAACAAGATCGTCGCCCAGCCCTGGCGCATCATGTCCATCGGAATGCGCCGATGGACCCATGGGTTCTGATCAACAAGGGTTGGTATAAGCTGATGGGGCTGCTGAGGAACCAGCAACCTTACCCTGCCCCTGGCACTCCCGTGTGTGCTGCAACCGAGTGAGCAGGTTGTCGAATAGGCGGTGCCGGGCCATCTTGGATCACTGTCGGCCGCGCTTGATTCGGTCTGGAGACCTACCCCTTATGGCTCGCCTCGAACTGTCCGTCCTGTCGCTCGCCTTTGGTGTGACCATGCTGGCCACACCGGTTTTGGCGCTATCGCCAAGGACTGTTCCGTGAAGTACCAAGCCGCCAAGCAGGCTAGGGCGTGTCATCGCTTGAGCCAATCGAGGGCGGCTGCGAGGGAGAGGACGCCCATGAAGCTGACGGCAGTCTTCTCGTAGCGGGTGGCGATGGCGCGCCACTCTTTGAGCCTGGCCCAGAGGCGCTCGACCTGGTTACGGTTGTTGTAGATCCAATCAGGGCAGGCCACGGGCGCTTCGTGGCGCTGAGGCGGGATCGCAGGCCGAGCGCC
>NZ_VRUV01000197.1:0-7938 GCF_008039455.1 Methylobacterium sp. WL116 | reverse complement strand
CCGTAGCCCCCCCCGCGCCTCCCCGCTTCGCAGGTTGCAGGGACCGTCATGGGGACGGATGCGCGCGGTCATAGCCCGCCCGGACCGGGTCCGGCGGGGCTGCCGGCGACGCGGGATCGGGGCTCGGGTTTGCCCAGGCTCATATTTCGGACCGGGCCAGCTGCGCGGCTGCTGCATGGTCGCGGTCATGGGTAGCCGGAAGGGCGGATCCGGGAAGCTGGTGGGCGCAGGCGGCCGATAGCCGAGGGACGAATGCGGTCGGGTGGCGGTCATGCCTCGCGGTGCACCGAAACGCATGCCCTGATCCCGGGCCTCTCCGAGGCGGGTTCGAAGATCGTCCTGCACGGCGCCGTGCGCTGCCCTGGGCGGGCACGGCGTGCCGACCGGCACCGGCGGCCGGTGCGCGACTTCTGGCGGCATCGAAGCAGGAACGGGCGGACGTGAGAGCAACCGGGCAGGACTGGTTCGAGGGGCGGCTCGGCCTCGATCCGGACGGATCGACCGTCCGCGACGCGACGGCCACCCACACGGCGGTCGCCTGCCGCCGAGGCCGGGCTCCGCGCGGTGCGCGCTGCCGTCCCGCACGGGCATCACGAGACCGCCGCCGCCCTTACCACCGGCGGTCCCACGGCCGTCGCCCTGCGTGATCGGGCCGGGGACGGGGCTTGGTTTCGCGCCGACGGCACCGACAGGCTGGTCCCAAAGCTGGAGCGGCGCGACACCGCCATCCTCGACGACCTGAACCTCCACAAGGTGGCCGGTGTCCGCGGGGGCTCGCGGCGGCCGGCGCACGGAGCCGCCAGCGACCGCTCGACCGCCCCGACGTCGACCCGATCGATCCATCGACAAGCGCAGGATGAGGCGGCTTTTGCCAAGCTGAAGGCCTGCCTGCGCGCCGCCGCTCCCCGCGCCATCCCGGATCTCCGGCGCGCGATCCGGAAAATCTTCGCCGGCTTCACGATGCAAGCGTATCGAAACGACCTCGCCGCCGGATACCGCCACGACGGCGCGACAGGAACGGAAAACGGCTCGCGCGCGCTGGAGCCAAGAAGGCTAAGTACCGATTTGAAATTGATTTCTCGTTCGGATCCGCTGCTACTGGTCGAGAAGCCGTGGAGCGCACGATGCCGTATCTAAGACAGAAGGCTTACGCACTCATATCAGAAGCTTTGGAAGAGATCGTTCCCCTTCCATCGCGCAAGATCCGCTTGGAACATAAGATTCATTTCGTCGATGTCGGTGCATCGAAGGGCATCCAGCCGAAATGGTTGCGACAGAAAGACAATATCATACCGGTGCTGTTCGAGCCGAACCCCGAAGAGGCGCGTCGCCTGCGCGATCAGCTCTCCGCCTTCGAAAAGTCCTTCGTGATCGAGACCGGCCTGGCCGACCGGAATGGTCCGCAGCAGCTCCATATCGGGGAGCATTATGGCTGCACGTCGATACTCGAGGCGAACTCGGCATTCCTCAGCGATTATCAGATCGCGGCCAGCTATCACGTCAAAGATACGGTCGAGATCGAATGTGCCCGCTACGATGGCCTCGTCGGTGCCGGCAAGGCGCCCGTTCCGGACGTCATCAAGATCGACGTCGAAGGCTACGAGAGCCATGTTCTCGAAGGGTTCGGTTCGCTGCTTCACAACGTCGTCGGGATCGAGACGGAGGTATTTTTCTATCCCGTTTACAAACGGCAAGCGTTGTTTCACGACTTGATCGCGCAGCTCGAACCTTTCGGGTTGCGATTCAAGCGCATCGAAGAGGTTCCGGCTTTCGACGGAGACCTGGTGTGCGCCAACGCCTACTTCATGAAGGATCGGGTTGCCTATGCGAAGCTGAGCATGGAGGGGCGTGCGAAGTACGATCTGGCCGCTCACGTGTTTCAGATAACAGAGCGCCCTCTTGCTCGATGCTGATGTCGAAGGCGTCGCGAGCGCTCGGTCAAGCAGCCGGGGCGAGGCCGAGGCGCTCGCCGGTGTAGCGGCCCTCGCGGATCGGGCGCCACCAGGCCGCGTTGTCGAGGTACCAGCGCACGGTCTCCTCCAGCGCTTGCTCGAAGGTCTTGGACGGCGCCCAGCCGACCTCGGCCTCGGCCTTGCCCGGGTCGATCGCGTAGCGGCGGTCGTGCCCGGGCCGGTCGGCGACGAAGGCGATCAGCCGCGCGTGCGGGGCGTGCTCGGGCCGCAGCCGGTCGAAGGCGGCGCACAGCGCCTCGACCACGGCGAGGTTGTTGCGCACCGCGCGCCCGCCGAGCAGGTAGGTCTCGCCGACCCGGCCGCGCTCCAGCACCGCCACCAGGCCGCGGGCGTGGTCCTCGACGTGGATCCAGTCGCGCTCGTTCAGGCCGTCGCCGTAGACCGGCAGCGGACGGCCCTCGAGCGCGTTGAGGATCATCAGCGGGATGAGCTTTTCCGGGAAGTGGCGCGGCCCGTAGTTGTTCGAGCAGTTCGTCACCAGCACCGGCAGGCCGTAGGTCTCGTGCCAGGCCCGGGCCAGGTGGTCGGAGGCGGCCTTCGAGGCCGAGTACGGCGAGCGCGGGTCGTAGCGGCTGCCTTCCGTGAAGAACCCGCCCGGCGGCAGCGAGCCGTAGACCTCGTCGGTCGAGACGTGGAGGAAGCGGAAGCGGCCCTTCGCGTCCGCCGCCAGCCCCTCGTGGTGGCCGCGCGCCGCGTCCAGCATCATTTGGGTGCCGATCACGTTGGTCCGGATGAACGCGCCCGGATCGGTGATCGAGCGGTCGACGTGGCTTTCGGCCGCCAGGTGCATCACCGCGTCGGGCCGGAAGTCGGCGAACGCCGCGCGCACGGCGTCGGCGTCGCAGATGTCGGCCTCGACCAGGCGGTGGCGGGGATCCTCGGCGAGGGGCGCCAGCGACACCGGGTTGGCCGCGTAGGTCAGCGCGTCCAGCGTCAGCACGTCGTGGCCGAGGTCGCGCACGAGATGGAGCACGAGGGCGGAGCCGATGAAGCCGCAGCCGCCGGTCACCAGGATGCGCATGTCGGGTCTCTCCTTCACGTCGTCGATGGCGCTCGCGCGCCGGGGCTTCAGAACACCAGCCCGAGCTCGGACAGGCGCGGCGCCGCCCGGTCCTTGTCGGACAGGATCGCCTCCGCGGCCAGGACCGGCCAGTCGATGCCGACGTCCGGGTCGTTCCAGACCAGGGCGCGGTCGTGGGCCGGGCTGTAGTAGGCGTCGACCTTGTAGGCCACCATCGTGTCCGGCGTCAGGGTGCAGAAGCCGTGGGCGAAGCCGTGCGGGATGAACAGTTGCTCGCCGCCCTCCGCGTCCAGCCTCACCGCCACGTGCCGGCCGTAGGTGGCGGAGTCACGGCGCAGGTCGACCGCCACGTCGAGGATCGCCCCGGCCAGCACCCGCACGAGCTTGGCCTGGGCCTGCGGCGCGACCTGGAAGTGCAGCCCGCGGATCGTCCCCTTCGGCGCCGAGAACGACTGGTTGTCCTGCACGAAGGCGCAGGCGATCCCCGCCCGCGCCAGCGCGTCGACGCGGAACGTCTCCGAGAACCACCCGCGCGCGTCCCCGAAGCGCTTCGGGACAACCCGCATTACCCCCGGAACCCGGGTCTCGATCACGTCCATCGCACGCTCCCCGAAGCCGCCGCGCTCGCGCCGGACATCGCCCCGGACCGAGCCTCGGCGCCTGTCCCGCCCATCGCGACGGGGCTTCCGAACATTCCCCGGGGCTGTCAAGGCTCGGCAATCCGTGGGAACCGACGGATCCGGGCCATGACAGCAACGATCCCAGCACGCGCCTGAAATTACAACTAGAAGTTGACCATGGGGTTAACCGCCCGGTGAAATCGGGCCGCCGACGGATCGGCTCGGCGGGCGCGCGCTCACGGGATCCCGATCATCTTGTGCGTCTGGAGCGAGAGTCGCCAGCGGGCATCCGCGCGGCAATAGGCGACGGCGGCGCCGGTGTTGGCGATCCGGTCCGGCCCGTCCATCGGCTGGAGCCAGCGATGGTGGAAATCGAGGTCGGCGACCGTCTCCGGCGCGAGGTCGGCCTGCGGGAAGACGAGCTTCAGCTCGTCGCCGCGTCGCTGCACCAGCGGCGCACCGGCCTTGGGGCTGACGCAGATCCAGTCGATCCCTTCCGGTGCCGCGAGCGTCCCGTTGGTTTCGACCGCGATCGCGAAGCCGCGGGCGTGGACGGCCGCGATCAGCTCCGGGTCGAGCTGCAGCAGCGGCTCTCCGCCGGTGAAGACGACGTAGTGCGCGTGGGGACCGCCCTCCCAGGTCCGTGCGATCGCATCCGCGAGGTGGTCGGCGGTCGCGAACTTTCCGCCGCCCTCGCCGTCGGTGCCGACGAAGGCCGTGTCGCAGAACCGGCAGACCGCCTCGGCCCGGTCCGCCTCGCGGCCGGACCAGAGATTGCAGCCGGCGAACCGGCAGAACACCGCGGCCCGCCCGGCCTGCGCGCCCTCGCCCTGGAGCGTGTGGAAGAGTTCCTTGACCGCGTACGCCATCGTCCCGCCGGGCCCGAGCCGATGACGGCCGGGGCATCGTCCTGTCCTGAAAAGATCGTCGCGCGACAGCACATAGGCGCGCCGGTGCCGCAACGCCACATCGCGGCGGTGGACGCGCGAAGATCCGCCATGCTCTCGCCACGGTGCCCGCGTTGAACGGCCGACGTTCTCAGGGCCCTCCTTCGCGGCCGCGAGAGGGACGGCATCGGGCCCGGTGCCGGCGCGGCGTTCCACTGCTTTGAGTCGGGGTCGATGTCGAACCGTTTCCTGAGGCGCCTCACCCTGGGGCTCGCCACGCTCGCTGGCCTGCTCGCTGCGCAGGCGGCCGACGCCGTGACCGCACCCGTCCTCGTGGTGGAGGTGGATTCCGGCAAGGTGCTCTACGCGCAGGGCGCGACCGACCCCTGGTACCCGGCCTCGATCACCAAGCTGATGACCACCTACGTCGCCCTCGACCTGGTGCGGCAGGGCAAGGTCTCGCTCGACTCGTTGATCACGATCTCGGCCGCCGCCGCCGCCGAGCCGCCCTCGAAGATGGGCTTCAAGCCGGGTACGCAGCTCACCCTCGACAACGCGCTGAAGATCATCATGGTCAAGTCGGCCAACGACGTGGCCTGGGCGATCGGCGAGACCCTCGGCGGCACGATCGACGGCTTCGCCGACATGATGAACGAGACCGCGCGCCGGATCGGCATGCGCGAGAGTCGCTGGTACAACCCGAACGGCCTGCCCGACCCCCGGCAATGGACCTCGGCCCGCGACATGGCGGTGCTCGGCCGCGCGCTGCTGCGCGACTTCCCCGACTCGCACGACCTGTTCTCGATCTCGGCGATCCAGTTCGGCCGCTCGGTGATGGCCAACCACAACGGCCTGCTCGGGCGCTATGCCGGCGTCGACGGGATGAAGACCGGCTTCATCTGCGCCGGCGGCTTCAACGTGGTCGCCAGCGCCAACCGCAACGGCCGGCGCATCCTCACCATCGTGATGGGCAGCCCGAGCGCGCGCGAGCGCGACCTCAAGGCCGCCGACCTGTTCGATTACGGCTTCGGCCAGTCGGCCGGATGGACCGCGCAGACGCTCGACGCGTTGCCCGCCTCCGCCATCGGCGCGCCGCCCGACATGCGGCCCTACATCTGCGACCGCAAGAAGCCGATGCCGATCGACGAGGGCCCCGGCGCCATCGCCGGAAACGCCGACAACGCCGGCGCGCAGTTCCTCGGCGCCGCCGGCCTGTCCTCGCCCGCGCTGACCCTGGCAACGCTCAACGGCGCCGCCGCGCGCAACCGCACCCTGCCGCCGCGCGCCCCGCTGCAGCCGATCCTGGTCTGGATCGGCCGCGACCCGGCGGAGGGGCAGATCATGCTCAACGAGCAGGCCGAGGCCGAGAAGGCCGCCGCCGCCGCCACGCGTGAGGCGAAGCTCGAGGCCGCCAAGGCCAAGCGCGAGGCGGCGCTCGAGGCGGCCAAGCAGAAGCGCGCCGCGGCCGCGGAAGCCAAGACCCAGGCAAAGGCCCCGGGGAAGGACCAGGGCAAGGCGAAGGCCGCGATCGCCGGCGCCGTGCCCCGCGCGGCCAGCGCCTACACCTCGGTCGACGTGTCCGGCATGCCGGAGGCCAAGCACAAGCCGCCGACCCACGCCAAGCCGGCGACGGCGGTGACGCAGAAGGGCGGCAAGCCCGCGGTGGCCAAATCCGTGCAGACCAAGCCGAAGGCCGGCGCGAAGCCCAAGCCCAACGCGGCCAAGTCGGCCGAATCCGCGGACGAGTGATCGGCGCGCGCGATTGAGCCCGCCGCCCGGCCGCGCTAGGCCGGCGGCATGACCGACGCTCCCCGCCGACCGGACCCGATCCCGCTCACCGTGCTCACCGGCTTCCTCGGAGCCGGCAAGACCACGCTGCTCAACCGGATGCTGCGCGATCCGGCGCTCGCCGACACGGTCGTCATCGTCAACGAGTTCGGCGAGATCGGCCTCGATCACCTGCTGATCGAGGCGATCGACGAGAACATGGTCCTGCTCGGCGCCGGCTGCCTGTGCTGCACCGTGCGCGGCGACCTGATCGCGACGCTGGAAGACCTGCTGCGCAAGCGCGACAACGGCCGGATCACGCCGTTCCGCCGGGTCGTGATCGAGACCACCGGCCTCGCCGACCCCGCGCCGATCCTGCACGCGCTGATCTACCACCCCTACCTCGTGATGCGGTACCGGCTGCAAGGCGTCGTCACCGTGGTGGACGCGGTCAACGGGTTCGACACGCTCGACGCCCACCCGGAGGCGGTGCGGCAGGTGGCGGTGGCCGACCGGATCGTCCTCGCGAAGGCGGATCTGGCCGGCGACACCGGTTCGCTGCGGGCGCGCCTGCACGCCCTCAACCCGGCCGCACCGATCGATCCGCCCGACGTCCCCGCCGAGACGCTGCTCGGCGGCCTGTTCGGCCTCGACGGCAAGGCCGCCGACGTGCAGGCCTGGCTCGGAGCCGTGCCGGAGGCGGACGGGCACGCTCACGACGTGAACCGGCACGACGCGGCGATCCGCGCCTTCTCGCTGACGAGCGACGTGCCGGTGCCCCGCGCGTCCTTCGAGATGTTCCTCGACCTGCTTCGGGGAAGCCACGGCCCGAAGCTGCTGCGCCTGAAGGGCCTCGTCGCGATCGCCGACGATCCCGACCGGCCGGTGGTGGTCCACGGCGTCCAGCACGTGGTGCACGCCCCCGTCACCCTGCCGGCTTGGCCCGACGACGACCGCACCTCGCGCCTCGTCCTGATCGTCCGCGACCTCGACCCGGACTTCGTCCTCCGGCTCTGGGACGCCTTCCTCGGCCGCCCGCGGATCGACGCGCCGGATGCGGCGGCGCTCACCGACAACCCGCTTGCCATTCCCGGCGGCTGACGGCTCCCGCGGCATCATCCTTGAAGCCCGCACCCTAAAGGGCGCCTCCAGGGGTGCCGAACGTTCCAGAGTGGGACGGTTCCTCTCGAATGCGGGACGCAGGTGCCATGATGCACGGCTTCACGGTCATCCAGGGCGGGCAGGCGGTCCCCGACGCGGCGGCGATCGGCCATCCCGTCGTGCGGGCGTCCGAGGAGGCGGCTTCGAACGGACATGCGGCGTCGCGCTGGCGCGTCGATCTGCGCCGCGCCGGCACCGTCGACGACGATGCGGTCGCCCCCTGGCGGGCGCTGATGACGCGCAACGCGATCACCGATCCGCGGGTCGATCCGGATTACGTGCTGAGCGCGGCCCGCCATCAATCCGGCGGCCGGACCATCGCCTTCGCCCTGGCCTGGGACCGGGACGGCAACGGCCGCGCGGCGCTCCACGGGGTGATGCCGATGGCGATGCCGCACCCGATCTGGGGGCGGGGCCGGGCCGACCTGTGGCAGCCGCCGGGCCTCCCGGACCCGGCCGCCCTGATCGACGGGGCGCGGTCGGAGGCCGTCGAGGCCGCGGTCCGCGGC
>NZ_VRUV01000196.1:0-7962 GCF_008039455.1 Methylobacterium sp. WL116 | reverse complement strand
GCCCGGCTCCGACCTGACGCGGCTGCCGGTGGCCCTCGACCCGCGGGGCCTGAGCCTCGTCGAGGGCGTGCGCGCGGCCTTCGCCTTCGCGATCGTGCTGCTGGCCAACGAATGGATTCAGTGGCCGCCGCTCCTGACGATGGCGCTCGCGGCCAACCTCACCTGCTTCTGCGACACCGGCGGCCCGATCCGCATCCGCCTGCGCGTGCTCACCGCCTTCTCGGTGCTCGGCGCCATGATCTGGGGCGTGTTCGGGCTGATCCAGCCCTACGGCCCGCTCGTGGTCGTGCCGGCCGCCTGCGCGGTGATCTTCGCCTGCGCCTACGCCCGCGTCTGGAGCGTGCAGGCCCAGGCCGCGGGCAACGTGCTCGTGGTGGTGCTCTGCATCGCCATGGACCGGCCCTTGAGCCCGCAGGAAGCCGCGATCATCGCCGCGATGTTCCTCGCGGGCGGGCTGTGGGCGACCGTACTGGCGCTGGTGCTGTGGCGGCTGCACCCCTACCGCGCGGCCCATCGCGCCATCGCCGAGGTCTGGCACGCGCTCGCGCGGCTGACCGGCGATCTCGAGAAGCTCGCGGCCGCGCCCGAGACGGTGGCCGCCGCCTTCGACGGCCATGCCCGCGCCCACCGCCGCGGCGTCCGCGCCGGCATCGAATCCGCACGTGCGCTCCTCCTCGACCTCGCGCGCTCCCGCGAGCGCGTCTCCGAGCGCACGGCACAGGCGCTGCTGCGCCTGGAGACGGCCGAGCAGCTGTTCTCCGGCCTGATCGGCATCGCCGAGCTGATCGAGAGCGCACCCGAGCCGCACCGACGCGCCGCCGCCAAGCTGTTCCTGCGGCGCCTGCGCCCGCTGCTGATCGCCATCGCCCGGGCGATCCGCGACGACGTCGACCTCGATCTGCCGCGCCTGGATCCGGCGATCGCCCGCGCCACGGAAGGGCTGGAGGCGACGCCGATCCTCGCGCGCCTGGCCGAGCGCATCATCGAGCGCGTCCGGATCGGGGCCAAGCTCTCGACGCCGGAGGGCTACCGCCCCGGCGGGGCGCTCGCCGACGGCGGCAGCCTCGACTGGCGCACGCGGTTCTTCGGGCCGCTGCGCACCAACTTCACCCTCGCCTCGGCCAACCTCCGCCACGCGGTGCGCGCCAGCGCGGTCTGCGCCCCGGCGCTCGCGGCGACGCTGATCTGGGCCGGCCCGTTCTCGCATTGGCTGGTGATGACCGTGGTCCTCACCATGCAGCCGTTCTACTCGGCGACGTGGCAGCGGGCGCTGGAGCGGATCGGCGGCACCGTGCTCGGCGGCCTCGTCGGCGCGCTGCTGGCGCAGATGGCGACGACGCCGCTGATGCAGATCGCGCTGATCCTGCCGTTGAGCATCGTCGGCTTCGCCGCGCGGCAGGTCAGCTACGGCGTCTTCGTCGCCTGCCTGACCCCGCTGATCGTGCTGCTGATCGAGGTGATCACGCCCGGCCATTCCTCCTGGGAGGTGGTCGGCATGCGTGCGCTGTTCACCATCCTCGGCGGGCTGATCGCCGTGGTCAGCTGCCTGCTGCTGTGGCCGATCTGGGAGCCGGACCAAGTCCGCAAGGAACTGCGCCGCGCGCTCGCGAGCCATGCCGCCTTCGCGGAAGCCGCCTTCGCGGAGACGCCGCTTTCGGAGCGCGAGGCGAAGCTCTCGACCTGTGCCCGGAGCGCCGGCCTCGCGCTCAACGACCTCGAAGCCGCCCTGTCGCGCGCCCTGCAGCAGCCGCGCGCCGGTCACCACCCGGAGGTCGAGGCGGCGATGGTCGCCGACGCCACGCTCCGGCGGATCAGCGCCCGCCTCACCGTGCTCCGCCATGCCGGCGCGCCGGCGGGCGCGGAGGACGGCCCGTGGAAGGCCTGGATCGCGGCGACGCTCGCGGCGCTGGCCGAGCACCGCTATCCGTTGCCGGACCGCCCCGATGAGGCGCGCAGCCCGCAGCTTCAGCGCCTCGTCGCCCAGGTCGACCTGCTCACCGGCACCCTGCGGCCGGGGCAGGTGCGGGAGACGCCGGTGGGCGCGGTCGCGTGACCCGCGCCCGACCGGCTCAGTTCAGCGCCTGCGGCTCGGCCTCCTGCAGGAAGGCTGCGACCTCGCGGAAGAACTGCATGCGGTTCTTCTCCATCATCACCGTATGCGTGCCCTCGCCGAGCTCGACGAAGCGCTTGTAGGGGGCGTTCGTCAGCTGGGTGAAGTATTCCTGCGCCTGGTAGCTCGGCAGGTCGGCGTCCCATTCCGCGTGGATGATCAGGGTCGGGACGCGAATTTCGCCCGGATCGTAGAGCGGCTTTCCCGCCTGCCAGTAGGCCTGCGAGTCGGCGACGACGCCGTTCGGCGCGCGCAGCACCGGCGGCGACGAGGCTGCGCCGGCCGCGTCGGTGGCCCAGGTCGCATCCGCCCATTGCTCGAACCAGCCCGCCGGGATCAGGTCGGTGCGCTTGTCCCCAGCGACGCCCTTGAGCCAGCGGTCCCGGGCGCTGTCGCGGGTGACGGTGCGGTAGGCGCCGAGCGGCCCGGAGGTGCCGAGGTTCGGCGGCGCCTTGGCGATCCATTGCGGCGCGTAGAGCACGAGGCGGTTGACCCGGTCGTTGTGGGTCGTGGTGTAGAGCCCCATGGTCGAGGTGCCCCAGGACCATCCCATCAGGTCGAGTTTTTCGACGCCGCGCCGCTTCAGGATGTAGTCGACGGCGACGCCCACGGCCTTCGCCGCGTCGGCGGTGCGCATGAAGGGCGGGTTGTCCGCGGCCGGCCGGTCCATCTGCTTCGGGCGGCTCGAGAACCCGTAGCCGGGCAGGTCCACGAGGTAGACGTCGAAGCCGAGGCCGGCCAGGTAGTCCATCATCGACAGGCCGGCGAGCGGCAGGTCGAACGCCGTCGAGGCCGGGTAGGTCGCCCCATGGACGTAGAGCAGGATCCGGTCGGCGGCGAAGCGCGCCTGCCCCGCCGGGTGCTTGTTGCGGACGTAGAGCTCGATCCCGTCCTCGCCCGTCGGCACGCGGAACTCCTCGCGCGCGATGGCGGGTGCCGCCGGCTCGCGCGCCAAGGCCGGCGTCGCCGCCAGACCGAGGCCGAGGGCGGCGAGGCCGCGGAAGACGTCCCGGCGCGGCACGGCGCCGAGGTCCGGGTCCGCCGCGTTTCGGCCTTCGGCCGGCGGTTTCTGCTTCGATGGTGCGGGCATCGTTCTCTCCCATGCGGATCTGGCGTCCGATGCAGGAGATGAATCATTCCCGCGGCGCCCAGGCAACGGAGATCGCAGCGCAGCGCGGACGATCATCGGCGATCGTCGCCCGACGATCGGCCATCCCTATCGCGCTCACGGAAAAAACACGCTGCCGCGTCCGCGCGCATCGCGCCGTTTCCCGTATATCGGCGCGGGACATCGAGAGCGGACACGACCTTTGGAAGACGCGTTGATCCGGTGGCTGCAGTCCACCGCACATCTGAGGGCCGACGTCGCGGCCGTGATCGGCACCGTGCTGGCGCTCGGCGTCACCCTGCACGCGCTGCTGCGCAAGCGCCGGGTCAGCGTCGCGGTCGGCTGGATCGGGCTCGCCTGGCTGTCGCCGGTGTTCGGGACGTCCCTGTACCTGCTGTTCGGGATCAACCGGGTCGAGCGCCGCGCGCGCAAGTTCCAGTCGAAGCCCTCCGCGGCGCCCGGCGCGCTGAGCACCGAGGACGCCATCGTCCCCGAGGTGATGTGGCCGCTGGACAGGGCGGTGCGCCGCATCTCCGGCCTGCCGGCGCTTGCCGGCAACACGATCCGCCTGTTCCGCAACGGCGACGCGGCCTATCCGGCGATGCTGGCGGCGATCGGCGCGGCGCGAACCAGCATCGCCCTGTCCAGCTACATCTTCCGCGACGATCCCACCGGACGGACCTTCTGCGCGGCGTTGAAGGAAGCGCAGGACCGCGGCGTCGCGGTGCGGGTGATCATCGACGGCATCGGCGGCGGCTACTTCCGCGCCGCGGCCTTCCGGCGCCTGCGGGCCGCGGGCGTGCCGGCCGCCCTGTTCATGCATTCGGGCCTGCCCTGGCGCATGCCGTTCCTGAACCTGCGCACCCACAAGAAGCTGCTGATCCTCGACGGGCGCGAGGCCTTCACCGGCGGCCTCAACATCTCGCAGCCGAACCGCCTGCGGACGCGCCCGGACCACCCGATCCGCGACACCCATTTCCACGTCGCCGGCCCGGTGGTCGAGCAACTGATGCTGGCCTTCTCGGCTGATTGGGCCTTCGCCGACGGCGGTGCGCTCGAAGGGCCGGACTGGTTCCCCGACCTCCAACCGGTCGGGCAATCGATCGCGCGGGTCGTCGTCTCCGGGCCCGACGCGGACGTCGAGAAGATCGAGTTCGTGATCCTGCAGGCGCTGGCCTGCGCGCGCAGCTCGGTCCGCGTCGTCACCCCCTACTTCCTGCCGGACGAGGTGGTGATGAACGCCCTCATCCTCGCCAGCCAGCGCGGGATCACGGTGGACATCGTCATCCCGCGGATCAGCGACCATCACTTCATCGATTGGGCGACGCGGGCGCACATCGCGCCGCTGCTGCGCAACGGCGTGCGGATCTGGCTCGACGAGCCGCCCTTCGACCATTCCAAGGCGACGGTGGTGGACGGCGCCTGGTGCTTCGTCGGCAGCGCGAACTGGGACATGCGCAGCTTCCGGCTGAACTTCGAGCTCAACGTCGAGATCCACGACGCCGATCTCGCCGCGCAGCTCGAGAGCTTCATCCGCGCCAAGATGGAGACGCCGCTGACCCTGGACGCGATCAACGCGCGGGTCTTGCCCGTCCGTTTGCGCGACGCAGGCGTGCGACTGCTGCTGCCATACCTCTGAAGCGCAGGCGCGGCGCCTCGCCGGGCGGGGCCGGGCTGAGATGGACGACGATCGGGCGGTGGTCTGAGGGCCCGCGCGGCAGCACCGCGTGCTCGCGGCAGACGAGGCCGCGCACCAGGCAGCGGTCGAGGCGCAGCGGCACCATCTCGACCATCGCGTGCGTCGGCCGGCGCGGGCCGACGTCGCGGAATCCCGGCACCAGCGCCGGCCCGACGATGTTGTAGTCGCCGAGGATCGCCGAGCGCTCCGGCAGCATCCCGACGATCCGGCGCAGCTGGCGCCGGTTCAGCATCTGGCCGTGCGACAGGTGCACGTTGGCCACGCCGAAATCGCCGAAATCGAGCACCTGGCAGACCCGGTGCACGACCGCGCCGGACGGCAGCTTGACGACCGTCGGCGTCTTCGCCCACGGGGTCGGGCACCACATCGCCAGGCCGTGGATGCGCCCCGGCAGCGGCACCCAGGCATAGGATCCGCCGACGCGGTCGGTGATCCCGGCGATCTCGCGGGTCGCCTCCTGCATCAGCAGCAGGTCCGGCCGTTCCTGCTCGATCAGGGCGACGACGTCCTCGACCGCCGCGCCCGTGCGCCGCAGCAGGTTCCAGCTGACGACCTTGCGCGACACCGCCGCGGCATCCGCCTGGCGGATCGGCGCCGGCGCGACCGAGTCGAGGCCGAGGGACGCCGGGGAAACCTGGATCGTTGCCATGCGGGCCGTTCGTGCTCCTGACGGCGCTCGCCTGACAGCCCCGGGCAGGCGCGAGACCGGGACGGGGTGCGGGGGTATCACGCCCGCGTCCCAACGCGCGACCGATGATCCCGTTGCCCTGTTGACGCAACCACCCTCGACCCTTGAGCCTCGCGGCGCGAGCGCCCAGAATCCATCTCGATCCGTTCGGACCTGCCGCGGGGCAGCGCTCCGGATCCCGAGGACCCAGATCACGGGGACCATGACGCGTTTCACGTTCATCCACGCCGCCGACCTGCATCTCGGCAGCCCGCTCGCCGGGCTCTCGGCGCGGAACGCCGAGATCGCCCAGCGCTTCGCCTCCGCCGGCAGGCGCGCGTTCGAGGACCTGATCGGCCATGCGATCGAGGCGCGCGTCGCGTTCCTGATCGTCGCCGGCGACGTCTACGACGGCGACTGGGCCGACCACTCGATCGGCCTGTTCTTCGCCCGCCAGGTCGCGCGGCTCGACCGGGCCGGCATCCCGGTGGTCTTGGTGCGCGGCAACCACGACGCCGAGAGCGTGATCACCAAGGCGATCACCCTGCCGGACGCGGTGCGCACCTTCTCGACAAAGAAGCCCGAGACCCTTCGCCTCGACCACCTGAAGGTCGCGCTTCACGGGCAGAGCTTTCCCAACCGGGCGGTCGACGAGAACCTGTCGCTGGCCTATCCGGCCGCCGTGCCGGGCTGGTTCAACATCGGCGTGCTGCACACCTCCTGCACCGGGCACGCTCAGCACGCGACCTACGCGCCCTGCTCCGTCGCCGACCTGCGCGCGCGCGGCTACGACTACTGGGCGCTCGGCCACATCCACGAATATGCCGAGCTGTCGCAGGATCCCTGGATCCTGTTCCCGGGCAACCTCCAGGGTCGCAGCATCCGCGAATGCGGCCCCAAGGGCGCCGTCGTGGTGGAGGTCGGCGACGGGCAGGTCACGGCGGTGCGACGCCTGATCGTCGATCATGCGCGCTTCCACAGCCTCACGGTGGCGGTCGACGCGGCCGAGAGCGAGAGCGAGGCGGTGGCCCTGGTCGAGGCGGCTCTGCGCCCGCTGGCGGCGTTGGCCGAGGGCCGCCTGCTCGCAGTCCGCGTGCACCTCACCGGCGTCACCGCCGCCCACGACCGGCTCGCCGCCGACCGCGAGAACCTCACCGCCGAGATCCAGGCCGCCGCCGACCGCGTCCACGAGGACATCTGGCTGGAGAAGCTGAGGATCGACACCGCCCGCCCGAGCAGCGGCCCGCGGGAGAACGTCGTCGACGCCATCGACCCGGCGACGCTCCTCGCCGAGATCGACCACGACCCGGAGTTTCGCGCGCGCGCGACCGCCGCGCTCGCCGAGATCGCCGCCAAGATGCCGGCGGCCGAGGACGGCGACCTCGCCGCCGATCTCGATACCCTCTGCGCCGAGGCCGAAGCGATGATCCTCGGCCGCCTGACCAAGCGCGCATGCTGAGACGCGCGACTTCACCGGACGCTCGCCGAAGCCCGGCGGTGCGGAGACACCCATGCGCCTGCTGAGTCTCGACCTCGAACGCTACGGCCCCTTCACCGGCCGCCGGGTCGACTTCCGCGCCGATGCGCGCCTGCATGTCGTCCTCGGCGCCAACGAGGCGGGAAAATCCTCGGCGCTCGCCGCGGTGACCGACCTGCTCTTCGGCATCGGGACACGGACCGCCTACGCCTTCCTTCATGAGATGCCGCAGCTGCGGATCGGCGCCGAGATCTGCAGCGCCGACGGGCGGACGCTCTGCTTCCGCCGCCGCAAGGGCAACCGCAACACCCTGGTCGACGCCGACGACGCGCCCCTGCCGGAGACCGTGCTCGCGCCCTTCCTCGGCGGCCTGACCCGCGAGGTGTTCTGCCGCGCCTTCGGCCTCGACGCGAACAGCCTGCGCGAGGGTGCCAGGGAGATGCTGCTCGCCGAGGGCGAGCTCGGCGCCAGCCTGTTCGCGGCGGCCTCGGGCCTGCGCGGCTACAGCGACCTTCAGAAGAGCCTCGAGGCCGAGTCCGACCGGATCTACGGGCCGCGCAAGCGCCAGGACCGCAGCTTCTACCAGGCGTTCGACCGCTACGAGGACGCCCGGAAGGCGATCCGCGACACCGGCCTGCGCGCCGGAGACTGGCGCGACCTCAACGACAGCATCGCCACGGCCGGGAAGGCGCTCGACGCGATCAAGGCCGAGCGGATGCGTATCGCGGCCGAGCAGGCGCGCCTCACCCGCCTCCGGCGCGTCGGCCCGCTGCTCGCCGAGATCGATGGGCTCGCAGCGCGGGACGACGCCGAACCGGGGCTGGTCGAGGTTCCCGACGCCTGGGTCGACCGCCTCGGGGAGGCCTGCGCCGCGTTGCGCGCCCGGCAGGCGGACGCCGCG
>NZ_VRUV01000195.1:0-7973 GCF_008039455.1 Methylobacterium sp. WL116 | reverse complement strand
GCGCTGACGCGCTTCGCCGCCGACCTCGGCATCCCGGAAGCGCGCGTGCCGACCCAGCCGATGGCGCAGACGACCCGCGTCGCCTCCACCGGCACGCCCGGCTGGAACGCGCAAGGGGGCACCACCATCACCGTCGCCCCGAACGAGAGCCTCAACCAGATGTCGACCCGCTTCGGCGTGCCGGCCTCGGCGATCCTGTCGGCCAACGGCCTGACCAGCGCCGGCCAGGTGACGCCCGGCCGCCAGCTGATCATCCCGGTCTACAGCGCCTCGGGCATGAACCCGGCGGCCGCCCCGATGACGGCGCGGGCCGTTCCCGCCGCCCCCTCGGAGCGGATCAAGGCCGCGGAGGCCAAGCGCCAGGACGACACGAAGGCGGAGGCCAAGCGCAAGGAGGCGGCCAAGGAGGCGGCCAAGGAAGCCGCCAAGGAGGCCCAGAAGGAGGCCGAGGCCAGGAAGCTCGCCGACAAGCGCGCCGAGGAGAAGGCCCGCAAGGACGTCGCCGCCAAGGAGGCCGACGCCAAGAAGCATCACGTGCGCCCCGGCCAGGTCGCCAAGGCCGATACGAAGCCCGACACCAAGGCCGAGGCGACGCGCAAGGCCGAGGCGGAGGCCAAGCAGGCCAAGGTCGACGCCGCCAAGGCCGACGCCGCCAAGGACGCGGCGAAGAAGGTCGCCGAGGCGAAGGCCGCCAAGGCCGCTTCTGAGAAGGCGGCCTCGGAGAAGGTCGCGGCCGAGAAGGTCGCCGCCGCCAAGCCGGAGCCGGTCAAGACCGCCGCCGTGGCGAAGGTCGAGCCCGCCAGCACCGGCTCGGTCGCCGCCGCGGCCCCCAGCGCCCCGGCCGCGCCGGACCAGACCTTCCGCTGGCCCGCCAAGGGCCGGGTGATCTCCGGCTACGGCTCCTCGGGCAACGAAGGCATCAACATCGCGGTGCCCGAGGGCACCGCGGTGAAGGCCGCCGAGGACGGCACCGTCGCCTATGCCGGCTCGGACGTGAAGGGCTACGGCAAGCTCGTGCTGGTGCGGCACTCGAACGGGTACGTGTCGGCCTACGCCCACAACGGCGAGCTCGACGTGAAGCCCGGCGAGAAGGTGAAGCGCGGCCAGACGATCGCCAAGTCGGGCGCGTCGGGCAACGTCACCTCGCCCCAGCTGCACTTCGAGATCCGCAAGAGCGGCGCGCCGATCGACCCGATGTCGCAGCTCGCCAGCAACTGAGCGATTTCCCGAGACCCACGATCGAGGGCGGTCCGCGAGGGCCGCCCTTTCGCGTTTCGGCGCGTCGTCAGGTGCCGGGCGTGCGCAGCGTCCCGTCGGGGCTGTGCTGGTCGACCGCCGCGGGCAGCACCTTCGCCAGGACCGCGAGGACCTGGTCGGTCGGGATCCCGAGCTTGTCGGCGATCTGCCGGACCTGCTCGTTGTCCAGGACCTTGCGCAGGTCCTCGGTGGTGATCGGCGCGTTCGGGCCGCGGCCGAGCCAGGAATTCACCTGTGCGGCGTAGCCCGAATTCTGGAGCTGGTTCAGCAGCCCCTGAAGCCCGCCCGGCAGCACCCGCTCGACGATGCCGGGAAGGGCCTCGACGGCGGCCTGGCCCAGGCTGCCGCCGAGCGCCGACTTGAGGGTATCGAACAGGCTCATCGCTGGGTTCCTCGCCGTGATCCGCGCTTCACTCTAGCCGCCGGCCGGCGTCAGGCCACCTGCGTCGAGAATTGCCGCTGCGGCGCGAGCGTCCCGTCCCGGCTCTGGCGGTCGACCGCACCGGGCAGGAACTCGGCCAGCGCGGTCGGCACGCGCGCTTCCGGGATGCCGAGGTCGGCGGCGAAGCGCGTCAGCGCCTCGGGCGAGAGCAGGGCGGCGTAGGCGCCCGCGGGGAGGGCGACGTTCGCCTCGGATCCGAGCCACGAGGCGACGGCCGAGCCGTGGCCCGCCGCACGCAGGGCATCGAGGAAGGCCGGCAGGCCGCCGGGATAGATCTTGGCGAAGGACATCGGCAGGCCGTCGCCGCCGATCGCGTCGATGCGGGCTTCCGCGCGGGCGAGCGCGGATCGGATCGCGTCGAAGAGTCCCATGATGTCAGCCCCGTCCCGCCTGCTCGTCCGCCGGGAGGCGGATCGCTCGAGGTGCAAGCTCGGGCGTAGCGGACGCAAAGCAAGCGCCTGCGGCGTCGAGAAATGCGCCTGCGGCGTCGACAACGCGCCTGCGGCGTCGACAACGCGCCCGCAACCGATCGGCCGACGGGATTTCGATCAGTCGAGGGTCCGGCCGAGCCGCCCGGCCAGATCCTGGATAAACTGGAAGGCGGTGCGGCCGGAACGCGAGCCGCGGGTGGTCGCCCATTCCAGCGCCTCGGCCCGGAGCGCGTCGGGCTCGACCGGAAGGGCGTGGCGCTCGGCATAGGCGCGGATCATCGCCAGGTACTCGTCCTGGCTGCACTTGTGGAACCCGAGCCACAGGCCGAACCGGTCCGAGAGCGAGACCTTCTCCTCCACCGCCTCGCCGGGGTTGATCGCGGTGGAGCGCTCGTTCTCCACCATCTCGCGGGCGAGCAGGTGCCGGCGGTTCGAGGTGGCGTAGAACAGCACGTTGCCCGGCCGTCCCTCGATGCCGCCGTCGAGCGCCGTCTTCAGCGACTTGTACGAGGTGTCGTCGCCATCGAACGAGAGGTCGTCGCAGAACACCACCCAGCGATGCGGGTCGGAGCGGAGCGTCGCCATCAGGTCGGGCAGCGCCTCGATGTCCTCGCGGTGGATCTCCACGAGCTTCATCGGCAGGGCGCCGGCCGCGCGGCGCGCGTTGATCTCGGCATGCACCGCCTTCACGAGCGACGACTTGCCCATGCCGCGCGCGCCCCAGAGCAGCGCGTTGTTGGCCGGCAGCCCGCGCGCGAAGCGCTCGGTATTCTCGGCCAGGGTATCGCGCGCCCGGTCGATGCCGGTGAGCAGGCCCATCTCGACGCGGTTGACGGTGCGCACCGGGATCAGCCGGCGCTCGGGCCCCCACAGGAAGGCGTCGGCGGAGGTGATGTCCGTCACCGGTCGCGCGGGCGGGGCGGCCCGCTCCAGCGCCGTGGCGATGCGCTCCAGCAGCGGCATCAGGGTCTCGAGGGTGGTCGCTTGCGTCATGGCGGATCGGTTCGGATGGCTCTTCGAGGACCGCACGGGCCTACGCGCGCTCGGCACGACTCGCAACACGAGCTGCGACACGGCCTGCAACGTCCGGAGCCCGCTCGCGTTGGTCGGCGCATCGCAACGCCGGAGACCCGCCTTGATCTTCCCCGCCACCACCGCCCTCTTCGCCGCCCTGTTCGCCTTGATCTACATCGGCCTGTCCGGCTGGGTGGTGGGGGCCCGGGTCAGCGGCAACGTCCTCGTCGGGGATGGCGGCCGGGACGGATTGCAGCGTCGCATCCGCTCGCACGGCAACTTCTCGGAATACGTGCCGCTGACGCTCGGCCTGATCGCCCTGCTCGAAGCGGGCGGGACCCGGCATTGGATCGTGCTGACGCTGCTCTGGCTGCTCCTGATCGCGCGCCTGCTGCATCCGGTCGGCATGTTCGCGCCGGTCAACTCGCCACGCCAGTTCGCCTGCCGCGGCGGCGGCATCCTCGTCACCCTGCTCGTCATGACGGTGGCGGCGGTGCTGCTCCTCGTCCGGGCGATGTGAGGGGCGCGCGCCGCCCGGCGTTGCTTTCGGAACGCCTCTGGCTATAGTCCGCGCGCTTTCAGACAGGCCCGGCGACGCTTCCGACAGGCGCGCACGGGCCCGACGTCACATGAGGAGACGCGCTTGATCACCCCCGCCTTCGCGCAAGGGGCCGGCACTGCTGCCGGCGGAGCCGAGATCGCCTTGCAGGTGGTTCCCTTCGTCCTCATCTTCGTGATCATGTATTTCCTGATCCTGCGGCCGCAGCAGAAGCGGGTCAAGGAGCATCAGGCCCTGGTCAAGAACGTCCGCCGCGACGACACGATCGTCACCAACGGCGGCCTCGTCGGCCGGGTGGTGAAGGTGCTGGACGACGCCACCGAGATCGAGGTGGAGATCGCGCCGAACGTCCGGGTCAAGGTGGTGCGCACCATGATCTCCGAGGTCCGCGTCAAGGGTGGGCCGGTCAAGGCCGCCTAGGGCGCTCTCCGCCGAAGTCGGGGCCGGTTCGGCTCGAGAGCGCGTGGGACGGCAAGAGCCCGGAACCGGTTCCCAACGCGACGCGATCGGGAACGGCTTCGGACCCGCCGGATCAGGATGCCGGGGCAAGCCCTCGGCAGGACTGCAGAAAACAGAGTCGGCGGATGCTGCGCTTTTCCCGTACCAAAATCGTCGTGACGCTCGTCGCGATCCTGATCGGCCTCAGCCTCGCGGTGCCGAGCTTCTTCTCGCCCGAGCAGCGCAAGGGCTTCATGGCCGCGCTGCCGGGCTGGTTCCCCGCTTGGATCGTGCCGACCCGCGCGATCGTGCTCGGACTCGACCTGCAGGGCGGCTCGCAGCTCCTGCTGGAGGTCGACCAGGCCGAGCTCGTCGCCTCCCAAGCCAAGGCCCTGCGCGACGAGGTCCGCGGCGTGCTCCAGCGCGAGAGCGTGCGGGCCGACGGCGGCATCGGCATCCTCCAGCGCGGCGTCCAGGTCCGCGTCGCGGACGCGGCCGCCCGCGCCAAGGTGATGCCCAAGCTGCAGGAGCTGGCGCAGCCGATCTCGAACCCGCTCGTCGGCCAGACCGGCGGGCGGACGCTCGACATCACCGAGCAGCCCGACGGCCTGATCCGCCTCGCGCTCACCGATGCCGGCATCAACGAGCGCACGCGGCGCGCCGTGACGCAGGGTATCGAGGTCATCCGCCGCCGCCTCGACTCGACCGGGACGCTGGAGCCGTCGATCCAGCAGCAGGGCGCCGACCGCATCCTGATCCAGGTCCCCGGCCTGCAGGACCCGGAGCGCCTCGAGGCGCTCCTGGGCAAGACCGCCAAGCTCGAGTTCCGGATGATCTCCGACAACCCGGCCGGCGACGTTGACATGCTGCCCTCGCGCGACGAGCGCGGCGCTAAGGTGGCGGTGGAGCGCCGGGTGATGGCCGACGGCGGCGACCTGACCGACGCGCAGCCGGCCTTCGACCAGCAGACCCACGAGCCGATGGTGAGCTTCAAGTTCAACCTCAAGGGCGCCCAGCGCTTCGGCCAGGCGACCTCGGAGAACGTCGGCCGCCGCATGGCGATCGTGCTCGACAACGAGGTGGTCTCGGCCCCGGTGATCCGCACCGCGATCACCGGCGGCTCCGGTCAGATCACCGGGAACTTCTCAGTGCAGCAGGCCAACGACCTGTCGATCCTGCTGCGGGCCGGCGCGCTGCCGGCGAAGTTCACCGTGGTCGAGCGCCGCGTCGTCGGGCCGGGGCTGGGCAGCGACTCGATCCGCGCCGGCAAGATCGCCACCGGCGTCGCCGGGCTCCTCGTCGTCGGCTTCATGTTCCTGACCTACGGCACCTTCGGCTTCATCGCGAACATCGCCCTCATCGTCCACGTCGGGCTCATCCTCGGCCTGATGTCGGTGCTGGAAGCCACCATGACGCTGCCCGGCATCGCCGGCATCGTGCTCACCATCGGCACGGCGGTGGATTCCAACGTGCTGATCTACGAGCGCATGCGCGAGGAGCACCGCGCCGGGCGATCCCTGGTCTCGGCGCTGCAGGCGGGCTTCGACCGGGCCTTCGCCACCATCATCGACTCGAACTCGACCATGGCGATCGCCGCGCTGATCCTGTTCTTCCTCGGCTCCGGCCCGGTGAAGGGTTTCGCGGTCGTGTTCATCCTCGGCATCCTCACCACCGTCATCACCGCGGTGACGCTGACGCGGATGATGATCGCGGTGTGGTACAAGTCCTTCCGGCCCAAAGCCCTTCCGTTCTGAACGTCGCCCGTTTCGGGAGGCCGCTTCCCGATCGCAAGGTCCCAAAAGAATGCGCCTGCTTCGCCTCTGGCCCGACGAGTCGCACTTCGACTTCATGCGCTTCCGCCGCCTGAGCTTCCCGCTCTCGGCGATCCTGTCGGTCGTGACCGTGGTGCTGTTCCTCACCGTCGGCCTGAACTACGGCATCGACTTCAAGGGCGGCACGCTGGTCGAGCTGCAGGCGAAGTCGGGCACCGCCGACGTCGGCGAGATCCGCCACACGGCCGCCGGCTTCGGCTTCGGCGAGCCCGAGGTGCAGGAGCTCGGCAACCAGGGCACCGTGCTGGTGCGCCTGCCGCTTCAGCCCGGCGAGCAGGGCCAGACGGCGGTGATGAACAAGGCGCACGGCGCCTTCGACAAGGATTACGAGTTCCGCCGCACCGAGACCGTCGGCCCCCGCGTCTCGGGCGAGCTGGTGCAGTCGGGCACGCTCGGCGTCGTGCTCTCGGTCGTCGCGGTGCTGCTCTACCTGTGGTTCCGCTTTGAGCGCGAGCTGGCGCTCGGCGCCATCGTCGGCACGCTCCACGACATCGTGCTGACCATGGGCGTGTTCATCGTCACCCGGATCGAGTTCAACATGACCTCGATCGCGGCGATCCTCACCATCGTCGGCTACTCGCTGAACGAGACCGTGGTGGTGTTCGACCGGACCCGCGAGCTGATGCGCCGGTACAAGACGATTCCCACCGACGAGTTGCTCAACCTGTCGATCAACTCGACGATGTCGCGCACCGTGATGACCTCGATCTCGGCCTTCCTGTCGCTGCTGGCGCTGGTGCTGTTCGGCGGCGAGGCGATCCGCGGGTTCGCGGTGGTGATGCTCTGCGGCGTGGTGATCTGCACCTACTCGGCGATCTTCGTCTCGACGCCGGCGCTGATCTATCTCGGGCTGATGCTCTCGGGCACCAAGGCCCAGGCCGCCCGCGGGCGGCTGCCGCAGGCCGCGGAGTAGGGCCGAGAGACGGGGGACGCACAGCGCATGGCCGAGCTCGACGGCTTCCTGCCCGGGCGCCACCTGATCGACGCCTACGGCAACGGCGGCTTCCGCTTCGGCGAGATGTCGCACCGCGGCTCGATCCTGGCGCTGCCGTCGGGCATCCGCGCCTGGGCCACGACCGAGGGGAGGGCGATCGACCGCACCGCGTTGCGCCCGGTCCAGGCGGAATCGGCGGAGATCGAGCTGCTGCTCGTCGGCACGGGCCTCGACATCGTGCCGCTGCCACCCGATCTTCGGGCATGGCTCAAGGACAACCGGATCGGTCTCGACGTGATGCAGACGGGCGCGGCGGCGCGCACGTACAACATCCTGGTGGCGGAGAACCGCAAGGTGGCGGCGGCCCTGATCGCGGTCGCGTGAGCGCAGAGCCGGGGCAGGGGGACAGCCAAGCAGAGGGTAAAGGCGGCCTCGCCTTCGCCTTCCGCCACTGCGAGGACCTCGTCCGCGCGGGCGACCCCGACCGCTACTTCGCCACGCTGTTCGCGCCGCAGGCCTTCCGCCCGCACCTGTTCGCGCTCTACGCCTTCAGCCTAACGGTCGCGCGGGTGCGCGAGGCCGCCTCGAACCCGATGGCCGGCGAGATCCGCCTGCAATGGTGGCGCGACGCGCTGCAGGGCGAGGCCCGCGGCGACGTGAAGGCCAACCCCGTCGCCGCCGCGCTCCTCGACGTGATCGTCGCGCGCCGCCTCGGGCGCCAGCCCTTCGTCGATCTGATCGACGCCCGCGTCTTCGACCTCTACGACGACCCGATGCCCCGGCTGAACGACCTGGAAGGCTATTGCGGCGAGACCGCCTCGGCCCTGTTCCGCCTCGCCAGCCTGATCCTGTGCGACGGCACCGAGCCGAGTGGGGCGGCCGCCGCCGGTCATGCCGGCGTCGCCTACGGCATCACCGGCCTGCTGCGGGCGATGCCGTGGCACGCGCGGGCGGGCCAGGTCTACCTGCCGGCCGACGTGTTCCGCAGCCACGGCGTCACCCGCGAGGACATCGTCACCGGCCGCGGCGGCCCGGGCCTGCGCGGCGCCTGCGCGGACCTGCGCGC
>NZ_VRUV01000194.1:0-7980 GCF_008039455.1 Methylobacterium sp. WL116 | reverse complement strand
GTGCTGGCCGGCGCCGGGTTCCTATCCGATCCGGCCGCGCGGACGTCGCCCGCGAGATCGAGGCTCTGGCGCCGGGCTCCGAGGTCTTCCCGCAGGTCGAGCGCCTCGGCACCGCGCATGCAGTGCTCGCGGCGCGGGCGGTCCTGAGCAACGGCGAAGGCGGGGAGGGCGACGACGTCATCGTGGCGTTCGGCGACACGCCGCTGATCACCGGCGAGACCCTGGCGCGGCTGCGGGCGCCCCTGGCCGAGGGCGCGGCGGTGGCGGTGCTGGCCTTCGAGACCGAGGCGCCCGCCGGCTACGGCCGGGTGCTCACCGAGGGCACCCGCGTGGTCGCGATCCGCGAGGAGAAGGACGCCACGCCTGAGGAGCGCGCGGTGCGCCTGTGCAATGCCGGCCTGATGGCGCTGTCGGGCGCCCACGCGCTGGCGCTGCTCGAGCGGATCGGCAACGACAACGCCGCCGGCGAGTACTACCTGCCCGACGCGGTGGCGCTGGCGATCGGCGACGGTCTCTCCGTCGCGGTGGTGCCGGTGACGGAGGCGGAGGCGCAAGGGGTCAACGACCGGGTGCAGCTCGGCGTCGCCGAGGCCGCGATCCAGGCCCGCCTGCGCCGCAGCGCCCAGCTCGGCGGCGCGACGCTCGTCGCCCCCGAGACGGTGTTCCTGAGCCACGACACGATCCTCGGGCGCGACGTGCTGGTCGAGCCCAACGTGGTGTTCGACACCGGCGTCCGCGTCGACGATGCTTGCGTGATCCACGCCTTCTCGCACCTGAAGGACGTGCGCCTGGAGGCCGGCGCCAGCGTCGGCCCGTTCGCCCGCCTGCGCGGCGGCGCGGTTCTGGAGGCCGGCGCCACCATCGGCAACTTCGTGGAGCTGAAGAACGCCCGCCTCGGGCCGGGCGCCAAGGCCGCGCACCTGACCTATCTCGGCGACGCCGAGATCGGCGCCCGCGCCAACGTCGGCGCCGGCACCATCACCTGCAACTACGACGGGGTCTCGAAGCACCGCACCACGATCGGGGCGGGCGCCTTCATCGGATCGAACTCGGCCCTCGTCGCCCCCGTCACGGTCGGGGCCGGCGCCTTCGTCGCCTCCGGCTCGGTGATCACCGACGACGTGCCCGAGGGGGCGCTCGCCGTCGCCCGCGGGCGCCAGGCGACGAAGCCGGGCTGGGCCGAGACGAAGCGGGCGGCGTTGCGGGCGGAGAAGGCGGCGCGCGCGGGGAAATCCTGATCCTCTTCAAAACGCCGCGCCGGTCCCTCATCTCTCGGCTGGCACCGGCCCGATTCCTAATGCCCGCCCTGCGTAGCCACCAAGGGCTGGCCTCGCGCCGCGCCGATCCGGTACAAGCCGCCGGTCCACCGGGCGATACGAAAGACAACCCAGCATGTGCGGCATCGTCGGCATCGTCGGTAACGGGGCAGTGGCCGGTCCGCTGATCGAGGCGTTGCGGCGCCTGGAATACCGCGGCTACGACTCGGCCGGCATCGCCACGCTGGAGCAGGGCCGCCTGGCGCGCAGGCGGGCGTCGGGCAAGCTCGTCAACCTCCAGGCGCGCCTGCGCGAGGAGCCGCTGGCGGGCGCGATCGGCATCGGCCATACCCGCTGGGCGACGCACGGGCGGCCGAACGAGACCAACGCCCACCCCCACGCCACCGCGCGGCTTGCGGTCGTGCACAACGGCATCATCGAGAACTTCCGCGCGCTCAAGCAGGAGCTCGAGGCCACGGGCGTCCGCTTCGAGAGCGAGACCGACACCGAGGTGGTGGCCCAGCTCGTCAGCCACGCCATGGACCAGGGCCTCGGGCCGGTCGAGGCGGTCGCCGCCTGCCTGCCGCGCCTGCGCGGCGCCTTCGCGCTCGGCTTCCTGTTCTCCGGCCACGACGACCTGCTGATCGGCGCCCGCCACGGCGCGCCGCTCGCCATCGGCTTCGGCCAGGGCGAGACCTATCTCGGCTCGGACGCGCTGGCGCTGGCGCCGTTCACCGACGCGCTCACCTACCTGGAGGAGGGCGACTGGGCGATCCTGTCGCGCGCCGGCGCCGAGATCCGCGACATCCACGGCACGGTGGTCCAGCGCCCGCGCCAGACCATCGCGACCCAGGCCTACCGGATCGACAAGGGAAACCATCGCCACTTCATGGCCAAGGAGATCCACGAGCAGCCGGAAGTCGTCGGCCGCACGCTCTCCCACTACGTCGACCTCGCCCAGGGCCGCGTCGCACTGCCCGAGCCGCTGCCGTTCGACTTCGCCAAGCTGTCGCGCCTCAACATCACCGCCTGCGGCACCGCCTTCTATGCCGGGCTCGTCGCCCGCTACTGGTTCGAGCAGATCGCGCGGCTGCCGGTCGAGATCGACGTAGCCTCCGAGGCGCGCTACCGCGAGGCGCCGCTGGAGCGGGACGGGCTGACCCTCGTCATCTCGCAATCGGGCGAGACCGCGGACACCCTGGCCTCCCTGCGCTACGCGAAGTCCCAGGGCCAGCACAGCGTCTGCGTCGTCAACGTGCCGACCTCGACCATCGCGCGGGAATCCTCCGTGGTGCTGCCGACGCTCGCCGGCCCCGAGATCGGCGTGGCCTCGACCAAAGCGTTCTCGTGCCAGCTCACGGTGCTGCTGTGCCTGGCCATCGCCGCGGGGCGGGCGCGCGGCACCATCGATGCGGCCGAGGAGCGCCGCCTCGTCGACGCGCTGATCACCGTGCCCGGCCTGATGGCCGACGCGCTCGCCCGCGAGAACGAGATCGAGGGGCTGGCCCGCGAGATCGCCAAGGCGCGCGACGTGCTCTACCTCGGCCGCGGGACGAGCTACCCGATGGCGATGGAGGGCGCGCTGAAGCTGAAGGAGATCAGCTACATCCATGCCGAAGGCTATGCGGCGGGCGAGCTCAAGCACGGGCCGATCGCGCTGATCGACGAGAGCGTGCCGGTGATCGTGATCGCACCCCACGACGCGGTGTTCGAGAAGACCGTGTCGAACATGCAGGAGGTGGCCGCCCGCGGCGGGCGCATCGTGCTGATCGGCGACGCCAAGGGCGCGGCCGAGCACGGGCTCGACACCCTGGCCACGGTGACGATGCCCGACCTCGACCCGACGGTGGCGCCGATCGTCTACGCGGTGCCGATCCAGCTCGTCGCCTACCACACCGCCGTCGTCATGGGTAAGGACGTCGACCAGCCGAGAAACCTCGCCAAATCGGTGACGGTGGAATAGGCGTCGGCCGTCAGACGCCGATCAGCAGGATCGCGAGCGCCGCGAGCACCGCGCCGATCGCCGGGCCGGCGACCGGGATCAGGGCGTAGCCCCAATCCGAGTGCCCCTTGCCGGCGATCGGCAGCACCGCATGGGCGAGGCGCGGCCCGAGATCGCGGGCCGGGTTGATCGCGTAGCCGGTGGTGCCGCCGAGCGAGAGGCCGATCCTCCAGACCACCATGCCGACGAGGTAGGGCGCCAGCCCCGTCGGGATGTTGCCGGAAGCCCCCACTGTCCGCGACAGCAGGGCGCTGATGATCAGGATCAGCAGGAAGGTACCGATGATCTCGCTCGTCCAGTTCGCGGCCGATTGCCGGATCGCCGGATCGGTGCAGAAACAGGCCCGCTTCAGGCCCTGATCCTCGGTGACGGCCCAGTGCGGCAGGTAGTGCAGCCAGACCACGGTCGCGCCGAGGAAGACGCCGATCATCTACGCGGGCACGTAGATCAGGAGCTTGCTCGGTTTCCCGGACGTGATCGCACCGGCGATCATAACCGCCGGGTTGATGTGCGCGTCGGGGCTGCCCGTCGCGGTCGCGACGAAGATGCCGGCCAGCACCGCGAAGGCCCAGCCGGCGGTGATCGCGATCCAGCCCGCGCCCTCCGCCTTGGAGCCGCGCAGCAGCGCGCCGGCGACGACCCCGTTGCCGAGGATGATCAGCACCATCGTGCCGAGAAGCTCGCCCAGGAACGGCGACGTCATGAGGTTTCCTCCGAGAGTGTCCGAGATGGGAAGCGGTCGAGGCGGCGGCCTCAATCCTCCTGCTCGTCCCAGTCGAAGGCGCGCTTCACGGCGCGGCCCCAGGCGGCGGTGATGCGCCGGCGCTCGCCCGCATCCATGTTCGGCACCCAGCGCCGGTCGACGCCCCAGTTGCGCACGAGGTCGTCGGTGCTCCGCCAGTAGCCGGTGGCGAGGCCCGCCGCGTAGGCGGCGCCGAGTGCCGTGGTCTCGGTGACCCGCGGGCGCACCACCGGCACGTCGAGGATGTCGGCCTGGAACTGCATCAGGGTGACGTTGGCGACCATGCCGCCGTCCGAGCGCAGCTCGCGCACGGGGATGCCGGAATCCTTCTCCATCGCCTCCAGCACCTCGTGCGTCTGGAAGGCGGTCGCCTCCAGGCAGGCGCGGGCGATGTGGCCGCGGTTGGCGTAGCGGGTCAGGCCGATGATCAGGCCACGGGCGCCCTCGTTCCAGTGCGGCGCGTAGAGGCCCGAGAAGGCGGGCACGAAGTAGACGCCGCCGTTGTCCGCGACCGTGGTGGCGAGGCTCTCGACCTCGGCGCTGTCCTGGATCATGTGCAGGTTGTCGCGCAGCCACTGCACCAGGGCGCCGGTGATTGCGATCGAGCCCTCGAGCGCGTAGACCGCCGGTTTGCCGTCGAGCTTGTACCCGAGCGTGGTGACGAGGCCGCAGGTGGAGGGAACCGGCGTCTCGCCGGTGTTCATCAGCGCGAAGCAGCCGGTGCCGTAGGTGTTCTTGGCCTGGCCCGGCTGGAAGCAGGCCTGGCCGAACAGGGCCGCCTGCTGGTCGCCGAGGATGCCGGCGATCGGCACGCCGGAAAACGGCACCCGCGTCTCGCCGTAGACCTGCGAGGAGGAGACGATCTCGGGCAGCATCGCCCGCGGGATGCCGAAGGCCGAGAGCATGCCGTCGTCCCAGGCCAGGGTCCCGAGGGACATCAGCTGCGTGCGGCTGGCATTGGTCACGTCGGTGAGGTGGAGGCCGCCGTCCGGGCCGCCCGTCAGGTTCCAGACGAGCCAGGTGTCGATGTTGCCGAACAGCACGTCGCCGGCTTCCGCCTTCTCCCGCGCGCCCGCGACGTGGTCGAGGAGCCAGCGCAGCTTCAGCCCGGAGAAGTAGCTCGCCAGCGGCAGGCCGGTGAGCGCGCGGAAGCGGTCGCGCCCGCCGTCGCGGGCATATTCGGTGACGAGGCGGTCGTTGCGGGTGTCCTGCCAGACCAGGGCGTTGTGGAGCGGTTGGCCGGTGCGCTTGTCCCAGATCAGCGTGGTCTCGCGCTGGTTGGTGAGGCCGATCGACAGGAGGTCCTTCGGCGTAAGCCCGGCGCCGTCGAGGGCGTCCTGCATCACGCCTTGGGTGTTGCGCCAGATCTCCATCGGATCGTGCTCGACATGGCCGGGTCGCGGATAGATCTGCGCGTGCTCGCGCTGCTTGCAGACGATGATGCGCCCCTCGCGGTCGAACACGATGAAGCGGCTGCTGGTGGTGCCCTGGTCGATGGCGCCGACATACTGGGACATGGCTGTCTTCCTCCCTTGCGGACCGTGGGTCGATCGTCTCCCGCGGACCAGTCTTCGCGCCGATTCCGCGCCGCGCACCTTGATTCAGGCGGCTTCCGCCTTTCGCGTCAGGTAGGCGGCGAGCCGCGCGGCCCCGTCCGGGCTGGTGCGCAGGCCGAGCTTCGAGCGCCGCCACAGGATGTCCTCCGCCGTGCGGACCCATTCCGAGCGGACGAGGTAGTCGACCTCCGCCGCGCTCAGGCCGCCCTCGAACGCCTCGCCGAGGTCGGCCAGGCTGCGCGCGCCCTTGACGATGGCCCGCGCCTCGGTGCCGTAGGCGCGGGCGAGCCGCCGGGCGGTCTCGGCCGGCAGGAACGGCGCCTCGCGGGCGAAGGCGGCGAGGAAGGCGTCGAAATCCGCCTCCGGCATCGCTCCGCCGGGCAGGGTCGCCTCACCCGTCCAGGCCGGCTTCAGGCCGGGGAAGTGGGACGCGATCTTCTCGATCGCGTGCTCGGCGAGGCGGCGGTAGGTGGTGATCTTGCCCCCGAACACCGAGAGCGCCGGCGCCTGCCCGCCGGCATCGTCGACGTCGAGCACGTAGTCGCGGGTCACCGCCGAGGCGTTGGCGGCGGCGTCGTCGTAAAGCGGGCGCACCCCCGAATAGCTCCAGACCACGTCCTTCGGCCCGGTCACTTTGGCGAACGAGCGGTTGATGCAGTCGCAGAGGTAGCGCGTCTCGTCCTCCGAGATCCGCACCGGGCCGGGCTCGTTCGCGTAGGGGACGTCGGTGGTGCCGATCAGCGTGAAGTCGCGCTCGTAGGGGATCGCGAAGATGATGCGCTTGTCGGGCTGCTGCAGGATGTAGGCCTGGTCGCCCTCGTAGAGCTTGGCGACCACGATGTGGCTGCCCTTGATCAGCCGCACCGCCGCGCGGCTGTTCACGCCGAGCGTTCCGCCGAGCGTCGCGCTCACCCAGGGGCCGGCGGCGTTCACCACCGCCTTCGCCCGGACGGTCTCGGTCCGCCCGGTGACTGCGTCGCGCAGGGTCGCCGTCCACGTCCCGTCGACTCGGCGCGCCGACTCGACGCCGGTGCGGGTGCGGATCTCGGCGCCCCGGGCCTGCGCATCCATGGCGTTCAGAACCACGAGGCGGCTGTCCTCGACCCAGCAGTCGGAATAGACGAACCCCTTCGTGAGCCGGTCCAGAAGCGGTGCGCCCATCGGCGATGTTCGCAAGCGAACCGTCTTGGAGCCGGGCAGGGTGCGCAGCCGGGCGAGGTGGTCGTACAGGAACAGGCCGGCCCGCAGCATCCAGGCCGGGCGCAGGCCCGCGTCGTGCGGCAGCACGAAGCGGAGCGGCCAAATGATGTGCGGCGCCTGCCGCAGCAGGCGCTCGCGCTCGGCCAGAGCCTCCCGCACCAGGCGGAACTCGTAGTATTCGAGGTAGCGCAGGCCGCCGTGGATCAGCTTGGTGCTCGAGGACGAGGTGAATTCCGCGAGGTCTCCGCGCTCGCACAGCAGCACCGAGAGGCCGCGCCCGGCCGCGTCGCGGGCGATGCCGGTGCCGTTGATGCCGCCGCCGATGACGAGCAGGTCGTAGGGGGCGCCCAGCGCCAGCACGTTCGAGACCGTCGTCATGAGTCGCCTCCCGCCCCGGCCGATGCCCGGGTCGGCAGAATATTGCCTTATCATAGGATTTTCGCAAGCGAAAATTGCGATGTTCGCTACGGCTCGTCTCGGTCGGCCACCGCGAGGGCGACGCCGTGACGCTCCATCAGGGCGACGATCTCGGGCGGCGGGACGCGGTCGGTAAAGAAGGTGTCGATCTGCTCCAGCCGCCCGACCTCGACCATCGGGCGGCGGGTGAACTTGGTGTGGTCGGCCACGAGGAAGGTCTGGCGCGCATGCGCCACGATGGTCTGCGTCGCCCGCACCTCCTCGTAATCGTAGTCGAGCAGGGCGCCGTCGGCGTCGATCCCGCTGATGCCGATGACCGCCACGTCGACCCGGAACTGGCTGAGGGTGTCGCAGGTGAGCTGGCCCAGGACGGCGCCGTCGCGGTTGCGGATCGTGCCGCCCGCCACGACGATGCGGAAGTCGGTCGCCTCCGCCAGCCCGACCGCCACGTTGAGGTTGTTGGTGATGATGCTGAGGTCGTCGTGGCGGACGAGTTCGCGCGCCACCGCCTCCGGCGTGGTGCCGATATTGAGGAACACCGAGCAGTGCGACGGGATGCGGCCGGCCGCCAGCCGGCCGATCCGGGTCTTCTCGGACAGCAGCGTGGTGCGGCGGTCGGCGTAGTCGATGTTCTCGACGCTGGACGGCAGGCCGCCGCCGCCGCGGTAGCGCTCGAGCCGCCCCTCCGCGCTGAGCTCATTGAGGTCGCGCCGGATCGTCTGCACGGTCACGCCGAACTGGCTCGCCAGGGCCTCGATCGTCACGAAGCCGCGCTGGCGCACCGCGGCGACGATCGCCCCGCGCCGC
>NZ_VRUV01000193.1:0-7991 GCF_008039455.1 Methylobacterium sp. WL116 | reverse complement strand
GGCGCCGCTGCTGCCGTTCCTGGCGCGACCGATCGGCGCCGCCCTGTTCGGGCCGCTCAGCCCCGGCGTGCTGACGCTGAAGAGCTGGCAGCGGATCGTGACCACCGAGCCGGTCCGGCTGATCACCGGCCACGGCTTCGAGACGGCGCTGCGCGGCCGGGTCTTCGGGTTGATCCCGGTGAACGCCCCGAGCACGGCGCTGTTCGCCATGTGGTACGAGCTCGGCGTCGTCGGGGCGCTCGCCGCCGCCTTCGCCCTCTACGCCTCGATCCGCCGGGCGGGCCGCGACGTGCCGCTGCTGGTTCCCGGGGCGATGGCGGGCTTCGCCGCCGCCTTCACCATCGCCTGCATCGGCGTCGGGCTCACGGTGGTGTGGTGGCTGACGACGCTCGCCATCACCATCCTGGTCTTCGTCGCGATCGAGCGCGGCCAGTTCCGCACGCGGCGCCCGAAGGTCAGCCGCCTTAAGCTGCCGACGCCGGGCGAGCCGCCGCGCGCCTGACGGGTCAGAGGTCGGCCGCCGCCTCGATGCCGGCCATGTCGGCGTCCGAGAGCCCGACATGGTGGCCGATCTCGTGGATCAGGACGTGGGCGACGAGGTGGCCGAGCGTCTCGTCGTGCTCGGCCCAGTAATCCAGCAGCGGCCGGCGATAGAGCCAGACCGTGTTCGGCATCTGGCCCGTCACGGTCTCGCCCGCCTGGGCCAGCCCGATGCCGCGGAACAGGCCGAGCAGGTCGAACTCCGAGTCGCACGCCATTTCGGTCAGCGTATCGTCGTCGGGAAAATCGTCGACGACGATGCGGACGTCCTTCGCCAGAGCCCGGAATTCCGCCGGCAGCGCGGCGAAGGCCGCCTGGGCCAGATCCTCGATCTCGGCGAGGCTCGGCGCCTTGGCGGCGGCGAGGCTCACGCGGCGTCCTTCGCCACCGGGAGGACGCAGCTGCGCAGGAAGCCGGCGAGGTCGTTGGTGATGTGGTCGATATGCACCTCCCGCACCGCCTCCTGCTCGAACGCCTCGCGGTAGGGGTCGATCGCGGCCGGAACCACCAGGACGGTGGCCATCCCCATCTGGTGGGGCACCGCGAGGTTGCGGGCGATGTCCTCGAACAGGGCCGCCCGCGTCGGGTCGACCGCATGCTGCGCGAGGAAACGCTCGTAGGTCGCGCGCTCGGGCTTGGGCACGAAGTCGGCGGCGGCGATGTCGAACACGTCCTCGAAATGGTCGAGGATGCCGAGGCTCTTCGCGACGTTCTCGGCGTGCCTGCGGGAGCCGTTCGTGAGGATCAGCTTGCGCCCGGGCAGCCGCTCGATCGCGTCGCCCAGAGCCGGGTCGAGCCGGATCGTCGCGTGGTCGATGTCGTGGGCGAAGTCGAGGAAGGCGTGCGGGTCGACGTTCTCCTCGACCATCAGCGCCTTCAGCGTCGTGCCGTAGCGGTGGTAGAAATACTTCTGCAGCGCACGCGCCGAGAGCCCGTCGAGGCCGTAGAGCTGCATCACGAACAGCGTGATGCGCTCGTCCACCTGCGGCCACACCATGGCGTCGCTCGGGTAAAGGGTGTTGTCGAGGTCGAACACCCAGGTGTCGACGGCCTCGAAGCCGCGCGCATCCGGGGCCGTCACGTGGCTCTCGCCGGGTATGGTTCTGTTCGAGATGTCCGGTCTCCGAAAATGACCGCGGGGCGCGATGCGGTCGCCCGGGCCGAAGCACGACCCGGGCGCTTTCGATGGTGCGTTCGTCCGTCAGCTTCGGCGGATCAGGGTGCCGGCGCCGTAATCGGTGAAGAGCTCGAGCAGCACCGCGTGGTTGACCTTGCCGTCGAGGATGACGACCGCCTCGACGCCCTGGTCGATCGCGTAGATGCAGGTCTCGATCTTCGGGATCATGCCGCCGGTGATGGTGCCGTCGGCGATCAACCGCCGGCAATCCTCGACCGTCAGCTCCGGGATCAGGTTCTTGTCCTTGTCGAGCACCCCCGGCACGTCGGTGAGCAGCAGCAGGCGCTTGGCCCGCAGCGCGCCGGCGATGGCGCCGGAGAAGGTGTCGGCGTTGACGTTATAGGTCTTGCCGTCGGCACCGTACGCCACCGGCGCCAGGACCGGGATCAGCTCCGCCTTCAGCACCGCGTCGAGGACGCCGCGCTCGACATGCTCGGGCTCGCCGACGAGGCCGAGGTCCACCGTCTGCATCTCCCGGCTCTCGGGGTCCATCACGGTCTTCGACGCCCGCTTGGCGCGGACCATGTTCCCGTCCTTGCCGCACAGGCCGATCGCCCGGCCGCCCTCGGCCGAGATCCAGCCGACGATCTGCTTGTTGATCGACCCGGCCAAAACCATCTCGACCACCTCGACGGTGGCCTCGTCGGTGACGCGAAGGCCGCCGCGGAACTCGGACTGGATGCCGAGCCGGTCGAGCATCCGGCCGATCTGCGGGCCGCCGCCGTGGACGACGATCGGCTTCACGCCCGACTGCTCGAGCAGCACGATGTCCTCGGCGAAGTCCTCGGCCGCCGAAGCGTCGCCCATGGCATGCCCGCCATACTTGATGACCACGATCTCTTGGTCGTAGCGCTGCATGTGGGGCAGCGCCTGGGCCAGGACTTCGGCACGGACGTGCACGTTGGGCAGTTCGGTCATCGGCATCCTTTCGCGCCGGCATCGCGACGCGCGGGCTTCTACAGGAACGCGGGCGAACCGCGAAACGCGGTCACAGGCCGAGGTCGCTCAGGCCCGGATGGTCGGCCGGGCGCGGTCCTTGCGGCCAGTGGAACTTGCGCTCGGACGCGTCGATCGCGACGTCGTTGATGCTGGCCTCGCGGCGGCGCATCAGGCCCGTTTCGGTGAATTCCCACTGCTCGTTGCCGTGCGAGCGGAACCACTGCCCGGACGCGTCGTGCCATTCGTAGGCGAAGCGCGCCGCGATCCGGTTCTCGTGGAAGGCCCAGACCTCCTTGATCAGGCGGTACTCGCGCTCGCGCTCCCACTTGCGCGTCAGGAACGCGACGATCGCCGGCCGCCCGGTCAGGAACTCGGAACGGTTCCGCCACCAGCTGTCGGGGGTGTAGGCGAGCGACACCCGCTCGGGATCGCGGGTGTTCCAGGCATCCTCGGCGCCGCGCGCCTTATTCGCCGCGGACAAGGCGTCGAACGGCGGCAGCGGTGGGCGCGTCTCGGTCATGCTGGAACGGTCTCCTGTTGCCGATGCCCGATTGTTCGCGGGCCGTCGGGCCACGTCAATGCGCCGGATGGCGGCTCAGGCGCCGAGCCCGAGCATCAGGCCGATGTTCTGCACCGCCGCCCCGGAGGCGCCCTTGCCGAGGTTGTCGAGGCGCGCGACCAGCACCGCCTGACGGTGCTCGGCCGAGCCGAACACCCGCAACTCGAGGCGGTCGGTGTCGTTCAACGCCTCCGGCTCGATCTGCTCCTTGTGCGCGCCGGTGGTGGCGCCGATCACCACCTGCACCAGCGCCTGCCCCGCGTACCAGCGCGCGAGCGCGTCCTCGAGATCGCCGGCGGACGGACGGCCCGGCAACGCGTCGAGATGGAGCGGGATCGAGACCAGCATGCCCTGCCGGAACGCGCCGACGGACGGGATGAAGATCGGCCGGGCGGTGAGCCGGGAATAGGCCTGCGTCTCCGGCAGGTGCTTGTGCGCGAAGCCGAGGCCGTAGAGCATGAACGGGGCCGCGGAGCCGGCCTCGTAGGCCTCGATCATGCTCTTGCCGCCGCCGCTGTAGCCGCTGACCGCGTTGATGCTGACGGGGGAGTCGGACGGGATCAGGCCGCCCTCGACCAGGGGCCGCAGCAGCGCGATCGCGCCGGTGGGATAGCAGCCGGGGTTGGCGACCCGGCGCGCGGCGGCGATCGCTTCCGCCTGCCCCGGGGCCATCTCGGCGAAGCCGTAGGTCCAGCCCGCCGCGACGCGGTGGGCGGTGCTGGCATCGAGCACGCGGGGGCCGCCGCCGGGCAGCGCGTCGCAGAGCGCCACCGTCTCGCGGGCGGCGTCGTCCGGCAGGCAGAGCACCACGAGGTCGACCTCGGCGAGCAGCGCCCGCTTCACGCCGGCATCCTTGCGGTCGGCATGCGCGATGCTGCGCAGGATCACCTTGCCGTCGCGCTCCAGGCGCTCGCGGATGCCGAGCCCGGTGGTGCCGGCCTCGCCGTCGATGAACACCGTCGGCTTGTGGTTCTCGCCCGCCATCGTCGTCGCACCCCCGAATCCGGCCGCCGCCGGCGCGTCGTGTCGCGGTGCGGGAGGTGGCCGGTGCGTGCCGGCCTGTCAATGCCGGGCGTCATCAACAGGCCATCGCATCACCGCCGGAACGGGGCCGGCGTGCTCTCGTTGTTGGCAAAATCCACGACGACGGGTGATCGAGCGATGTCCGAGACCGCGAAGAAGACCGACCCCAAGCTTTGGGAGAAGACCAAGGACAAAGTCACGAAGAGCGACAAGGGCGGAAAGGCCGGCCAATGGTCGGCCCGCAAGGCTCAGCTCGCGACCCAGGAATACAAGAAGGCCGGCGGCGGCTATGCCGGCAAGAAGACCGACGACAACCATCTCAAGCAGTGGACCGACGAGGCGTGGGACACGAAGTCCGGCAAGAAGAGCGGCAAGACCGGGGAACGCTACCTCCCGAAGAAGGCGCGCGAGGCGGTCTCCGACGAGCAGTACGACCGCTCGACCGAGAAGAAGCGCAGCGACACGGCCAAGGGCAAGCAGTTCTCGAAGCAGCCGAAGGACGTGGCGAAGAAGGCCGCCGCGGCGCGCAAGTCCGCCTCCAGCGAGACCAAGGCCGACCTGATGAAGAAGGCCAAGGCGCAGAAGGTCGCCGGGCGCTCGAAGATGTCCAAGGCCGAGCTGGAGAAGGCCGTCCACGCCTGAAACGGAGTGGTTCGACGGCCTGCTCCATCGGACGCCCTTCGAAGCGCCGCGCGAGAAGCGAGCCGGCGGTTCGACCAAACCAAGAAAAAAGGCGGCTCCGCGAGGAGCCGCCTTTTCCTTTGTCCGACCGGGCCGATCAGCGCTTCGAGAACTGGAAGCTGCGGCGGGCCTTCTTGCGGCCGTACTTCTTGCGCTCGACCACGCGGCTGTCGCGGGTGAGGAAGCCCTCGCGCTTCAGCGGCGCGCGCAGCTCCGGCTCGTAGTAGGTCAGCGCCTTCGAGAGGCCGTGGCGCACCGCGCCGGCTTGGCCCGAGAGGCCGCCGCCGGCGACCGTGACGGTGATGTCGTACTGGTCGACGCGGTTGGCCACCGTGAGCGGCTGGCGCAGGATCATCCGCAGGACGGGGCGGGCGAAGTACACCTCGACCGCGCGCTTGTTGATGACAACCTTGCCGGTGCCGGGGCGGATCCAGACGCGGGCGACCGCGTCCTTGCGCTTGCCGGTGGCGTAGGCGCGGCCCTGGGCGTCGAGCTTCTGGACGTGGACGGGGGCGGCGTTCTCGTTGTCGAGGCCGCCGGCGTTCGACCGGTTGAGGTCGGAGAGGGACTGAAGCGTCGCCATCTTAAGCGCTCACGTTCTTGCGGTTGAGGACGCCGACGTCGAACGTCTGCGGCTGCTGGGCCTCGTGCGGGTGGCTGGTGCCCTTGTAGACCCGGAGGTTGCCCATGATCTGGCGGAACAGCGGGCCGCGGGGCAGCATGCGCTCGACGGCCTTCTCCACGACGCGCTCGGGGAAGCGCCCTTCGAGGATGAACTTGGCCGACCGCTCCTTGATGCCGCCGGGGAAGCCGGTGTGGTGGTAGTACACCTTCTGGACGTATTTGCGCCCGGTGAACTTCACCTTGTCGGCGTTGATGACGATGACGTTGTCGCCGCAATCGACGTGGGGGGTGTAGGAGGGCTTGTGCTTGCCGCGCAGACGCAGGGCGATGATCGAAGCCAGACGGCCGACGACGAGGCCCTCCGCGTCGATCACGATCCACTTCTTGTCGACGTCGGCGGGCTTCAGCGAAAAGGTTTTCATAAGCCGAATTCCGTTGGCGCTCGGTGGTGTATCGAAAAACGAGCCGCCGCCGCGTCGGGGGACGCGGCGGCGTTGGGCGCTGGATAGACGGGCCGAGGGTCGAGGTCAAGCCGTTTCACGGGCGCGCATCGTCCGAAAAGCGAAGTTCTGGAAGGGGTTCGGCCTGGTGGTATTAGGATACCGCAATGCGGGAACCGGTGCTGTTACGCCGGCTGCGGACGCAGCGTTTCAATCCGTTCCGCCGCCGCGCGGGGCGATGGTGAACTTCTGCACGCCCTTGGCCGCGAGCACCGGCTTCTTCGCGCTGATGATCCGCGAGTTGACGCCGGTCCAGCCGATCTCGCCGGACAGGCGGCCGTACTCGATCTTCGGGCAGCGGTTCATGATCACGGTGACGCCGCGCGCCTCGGCGCGGGCGGCGGCCGCGTCGTCGCGCACGCCGAGCTGCATCCAGATCGTCTTCGGCAGCGGGTCCAGGGCCAAGGCCTCGTCGGCGAGGCCGCCGGCGGCGGCGGAGTTGCGGAAGATCTCGACCATGTCGATCGGTTCGCCGATCTCGGCGATGGACGCGGCCACCGGGCGCCCGAGCAGCGTCTGCCCGGCGAGCCCCGGATTGACCGGCGTCACCGCGTAGCCGCGATCGAGCAGGTACTTCAGCACGATCCAGCTCGGACGCGCCGGATTGGCCGAGGCGCCGACCAGGGCGATGGTGCGCGTCGCCCGCAGCGTGGCGCGGATATGCGCGTCTGCGTAGCGGTCGTGGCGAGTGGCGAGGCCGTCGGGAACCTGGTCGAGGGTCGGGATCATCGGGCTTGGCTTCTTCTTCGGATCGCAGCCCGCTCTGCTTACGGCTGCGCGCGGATCGGGTCGACCCGGTGCACGGTCTCGGGTCGTTCCGGCGGTCGATCCCCCGGGTGTCGGCCATCGCCGTGCCGGCGGCGGCGGGCCCCGCGCCACGGGTCCACGTCGCGCGGGGCATCGCGCGCCGCATTCGGCGCCAAGCGCGGCAATTAGGTCGCTTGATTGCCGGGCGTCCCGCGCAACTTTGCTGGCATGAGCCCGAACGTCCCGTCCGCCCCCTCCCCGCCGCCGACCTTGTTCTGCCTGCACTTCCTCGGCGGCAGCGCACGGGAATGGGTGCAGGTCGCCGATCGCCTCGGCGCCGCGGTCGCGTGCGTCCCGATCGACCTCCCCGGCTTCGGCGACGCCGTCGACGTGCCGGGCTACGACGTCGCGGCGATGGCCGATCACGTCGCGGGCAGGATCCGTGCGGCGGCCCCGGCGCGCTGGCTGATCGCCGGGCACAGCATGGGCGCCAAGGTGGCGCTCGCGCTGGCCCGCCGCGCCGAGGACGGCGAGGCGGGGCTGTACGGTCTCTCCGGCCTCGTGCTGCTCGCGGGATCGCCGCCGAGCCCCGAGCCGATGGAAGAGGCGCGCCGCGAGACGATGATCGCCTGGATCGGAGCCGACGCGGCGACCCGGCAGGCGGAAGCCCGGGCCTTCATCGAGAGCAACGTCGGCTCTCCCCTCCCCGCCGAACGCGCCGAAGCCGCGGTCGCCGACGTGCTGCGCGCCGCGCCCGCGGCCTGGCGGGCCTGGCTCAGCGATGGAAGCCGCGAAGATTGGTGCGAGCGCATCGGCATCCTGCGCACCCCGGCCCTGATCCTCGCCGGGGGCGAGGACGGCGACCTCGGGCCGGAGGCGCAGGCCGCGCTGATGGCGCCGCATCTCGGTTCATCGCGCCGTGTCACCCTCGACGGCGCCGGCCATCTGCTGCCGATCGAGCGGCCCGACGCGGTCGCCGACCTGATCCGCGCCCACGCGGCCGCACCCGACACGACGTTTGCCGAGGCACCTGTGATCGACGCGGCGTATGCGAGACTCATCGCGTCGGACCGGGTCAACAGCCGCCTGCGCGACGCCTTGCGCGCGCGGGCCGAGCCCGACGATCCCGGCTATCGGCCGCGGGCCCTCGACGCGATCGAGCTCGCGATCCTGCGCGCCCTCGTCGATCGCGTCGAGGGCC
>NZ_VRUV01000192.1:0-7992 GCF_008039455.1 Methylobacterium sp. WL116 | reverse complement strand
GAGCTCGGCGGCGTCGGCGACCGCGGCGGCGCCCCCTCCGGCATCGAGGGCGCGGTAGACCTCGGTGAAGTTCTCCGTGTGCGGCCCGTGCAGCACGGCGCTGCTCAGGCGCACCGGCTCGATCGGGTTCTGGCCGCCATGCGGCACCAGCGAGCCGCCGAGGAACACCAGCGGGCTCAGGCGGTAGAACAGCCCGAGCTCGCCGATCGTGTCGGCGACGTAGAGGTCGATCGACGGGTGCGGGCGCCCGCCCGCCGAGCGGCGCGCGCTGCGCAGGCCCTGCGCCGTGGCGCAGGCCGCCACCTCGCCGCCGCGATGGGGGTGGCGCGGGGCGACGATGGTCAGGAGCCGCGGGAACCGGCCCTTGAGCGCGGCATGGGCCTCGGCCGCCGCCGCGTCCTCGCCCGGATGGGTGCTCGCCGCGACCCAGACCGGGCGGTCGCCGATCATGTCGCCGAGATAGGCCACCTGCTGCGGATCGGCCGGCTGAACGGCGGCGTCGTACTTGAGGTTCCCCGCCACGCTCACCCGCGGCGCGCCGAGGCGCACGAAGCGCTCGGCGTCGTCCCGCGTCTGCGTCAGGCAGATCGCGATCCGCGCGAGCAGGGCCCGCGCCGTGCGCGGCGCGCGCGCCCAGCCCGCGTACGAGCGTTCCGACATCCGCCCGTTGACGAGCAGCAGCGGGATGGCGCGGGCATGCAGCGCCACCACCGTGTTCGGCCAGATCTCGGATTCGGCCACCAGGGCGAGGTCGGGCTGCCAATGGTCGAGGAAGCGCTCGACCCAGCGCGGCGCGTCGAGCGGCATGTACTGGTGCACGGCGCCGGCCGGCAGGCGCCCGCGGACCGGCAGCAGCGTCGATCCGGTCTCGGACAGGTCGGAGAAGCGCACCGCGTAACCGTCGACCGCCGAATTGTCGAAGGGCGGGACGTCGATCGCCGCCGAAACATCCTCGGCGGCGATGCGGCCGTCGGCCTGCGACAGCGGAACGGATTCCACGCCGGCCACCACGGGGAGCCGCGACAGGATCATCGCCGTCGCCTCGGCGACGGTCATCACCGGCACCGACGGATCGAAGCAGTCGTCGCTGAGGCGCGTCATCGTGCGCCGCGCCCGTGCCGCCCCTCTGGCGGTGCCGAACCGGATCGTGCGGATGAAGCAGGTGCTGCGCGAGGCGTCACGGGCGGCCGATGGATCGATGGGTGTCGGGCTTGCGGCATCGCGGCCGGCCGATCAAGCCCCGCTGAAACCAAACGGCGTTCCCAACGTAGGGGAACCGCGAGCCGGGCGCATGACGTTTCGCGGGCAGGACGATCCGCATGCGTAGTCGGCCGGCGACGATCTACGTAACCCGCGACCGCATGGTGCGTTGCAAAAAGATATGCGAGATTCATCCTAGGCAAACGCGTGATCATTCGTCGATTCGGATATCGCACCGGGCGATCGTTCGTCTCGAAGACACCTTCACCTCGTCAGATCGATATCATGACCGGACACGGAAATATTCAGACACGGACTGGCGTCGCGCGCGTGATTGCTGCACGGTGCCGCGCGCTCTCCGACCGTCGGGGACGCGGGGCATGAGGCTTCCGAAGATCGGACGCTTCGGTCGGCGCTTCGCCGTGATCCTGTCCGGCGAACTGATCCAGAGCCTGTTCCACTTCGTCCTAAACATCGTGCTCGTGCGGGAGCTCGGCGCCCACGGGTACGGCCTGTTCGCGATCGTGTTCACGATCGGCGCCGTCGGCGTCACGTATATCCGGGCCCTCGTCGCAGTGCCGGCGACGCTCTTTCTCGCGCGCAGTTTCGGCCGCCCGGCGGAACGCGGCCACGACATGGTGTTCGGCTCCGGAGCGACCGCCGCCGCGCTGCTGATGGCCGCCGCTGTGTCGGTCGGGCTCGCGCCGGTGCTCGGGGTCACGGCGCTCGCCGGCGGCGCCTTCGTCGGGCTCTACGCCTTCCGCAGCTACCTGCGGATCGTGCTGCTGGCGCGCCGCGCGCCCTGGGTCGCGGGCGCGAGCGACATGGTCTATTCGGCCTGCGGGCTGGCGCTCGTCGTCTTCCTCCATGCCGGCGACGACGCCCTGCTCGAGCACGCCTTCCTCGGCATCGCGGCCGCGCACGCGGCCGGGATCGCCGTGGCGTTGGCGGCGATCGGGCGACCGGTCCGGGTCTCGTTCCGTGCCAGCGTGCGGCGGCGCTACCTGGAGATCTGGCGCACGCTGGCCTGGTCGCTGCTGGGCGTCACCGGCACGACCGTCCAGGGCCAGGGGCTGACGCTGCTGTTCGCGCTGCTGGCCGGGCCCGCGGCCTATGCGCCGATCGCCGCGACTTTGGTGCTGTTCGCGCCGCTGCGGATCCCGACCAACGCCCTCAACAACATGGTCCTGCCGGAGATCTCGGCGTTGCTCGCCGCGGGCCGCCGGCGCGAGGCGCGGCGCCTCGTCGTGCGCAGCACGGCCCTGATCGGCCTCGCCTGCCTCGCCTACGGGGTCGCGATGTGGACGGCGCTGCCGATCATCGAGCGGCACCTGTTCAACGGGCGCTTCGCAAGCGAGCCGATGGCCGCGATCGGTTTCGGCGTCTGGTGCGTGGTGACGATCGCGCTGCTCTACGCCATCCCGCGGGCGTTCCTCGAAGCGTCGGCCGCGTTCCGGGTGATCGCCGCAGGCGCCCTGGTCAGCGCCGGCATCGGCTTCCTGATCATGGTGCCGCTGCTGCTCACCCTGGCGCCGCCCTTCGCGCTGATGGGCCTCGCGGTGTCGGAATGCGTCACCGCGTTGTGGTCGGCGAAGGCGTTCCGCGACCGGTCCCGCCATCCCGACGGGCGGGTGCGCGAGGCCGCCGACCGCTTCGCGGCCGGCACGTCGGCACCGGCGGCCGCCGCGTGAACGGACGCCGGCGTTCCGGGTTCAGGCGGCTTCGCTCGCCGCTGCAACCTGCGGCGGCGGCGTGCCGCTGCGGCGGCGCATGTCGCGGACCACGAGGTTCCAGGAATCGAGCATCATCGCGGCGGCGCCCGGCAGCGTCCTGCGGCCCATGAAGGCGTCGAGCGTGACGCTGGTGGTGGCGAAGCGGCTCTTGAACGCCTCGGCCCCGCACAGGAAGTCGACGGTGTGCAGCCCCTGGTCGATCGACCACTGGATGTAGTCCATCATCAGCACCATGCCGGGCGAGCCGCGCTCGAACGCCGGATCGTAGGTGGTGACGAAGGCCATCATCGTGCCGGCCTGGACGAAGTTGATCGACACCGCGACGATGACGCCATCGCATTCGAGCACGAAGGCGCGCAGCAGGCCGGTCTCGGCCAGCACCCGCACCAGGGCGGAGAGCGCGGGCGACCCCTCGTCGTAGAGGTTCGATTCGAGCTGGTTGCCGGCGAGCCACTTGCGCTTCAGGTCGGCGAGCCGCAGCAGCACCGGCTCCATCGGCGCGTCGGGCGGCAGCAGGCGGAAGCGCAACGGGCCGGATTCGCCGATGAACTTCTGGCCGCGACGATAATTCTGGCGGGTCTTCTTCGATTGCGCCGCGACCCAGGCCTCGCCCGTCGGCCAATCGCCGGCGACGCGGAAGCTGACCTCGCTGCGATGGTTCGGTCGCAGGCGCACGCCGGCCGCCTGGCTCGGATCGAGCAGCGCCCGTGCCTTCGCACCCGGAAGCAGGCGGTTCAGGTAGACCAGGTCGAACCCGCCGGCGGCCGAGAGATGCCCCCACATCCGCCGCAGGAGACCGGGATCGTCGCCGGCCAGGAGGGCGTCGCCGTAATCGGTGTGGTCCTTGGCCGCCCATTCGAGCAGGCGCAGCCCCTTCCGCCGGCAGGTCGCCATCGGCAGCACCGCGACCAGGGCGTCGCCGCGCCAGGCCAGCACGATCTGCAAGGCGCGCCGCTCCCGATCCGGCACCGTCGCCCACCATGCGGCGATCCAGGCCTGGCTCTGGAACACCAGCGCACCGGATTCACGCCACAGGGCGGTCCAGGCCGGGCCGACCTCGGCGAGCCGCTCGCCCGTGCGGACGATCTCGAAACGCTCCGCGCTCACGGCTGCGACCCTTCCCGGGCCTGGATCGGGGCGGCGCGACGCGGCTTCAAGCGGCGCTTGACGACCCGCCACATCTTCTTGAGCGGCAGGATGTAGAGGCCGTTCAGCGACTGGTAGTCGCGCACGTCGCGGTCGACGAGGCCGAACTTGAAGCTCTCGTTCGGCTCGGGAACGCACAGGGTTCCGAAGACCCGATCCCAGAACGAGAACAGCAGCCCGAAGTTCTTGTCGTAGTGGCGCGGGTTGGTGCTGTGGTGCAGCTGGTGCCAGTGCGGGCACAGGATCAGGTTGTTGAGCTTGCCGAACGAGATCTTGAAATGCGTGTGCCGGACGAAGTCCATCATCAGGATGTTGCGCATGATGTAGACGTTGACGCCGAACACCGTGACTTCCACCGGGTTGAGTGCGATCAAGGTCCACAACCCGAAGCAGATGCCGGGGATGACGCCGTCCCAGGCGCGGTTCATGAGCTCGTCTAGCGGGTGGACGCGATCCTTGGTGATGCCGACCATCACCTCGGTCGAATGGTGGACCTTGTGCAGCTCCCACAGGAACGGGAACCGGTGCTGAGCGGTGTGATACAGGTAATAGGAGATGTCGTAGGCGAGCAGCATGGTCACGGTGAAGACGATCACCGTGATCGGGCCCGGCGACCCGCCCATCAGCGGCGCATCGATGCCGAACATCGTGCCGACGATCTTGTTGGTCGCGTAGCCGACCGCGACGACGAAGGTCACGCCCGCCGGAATCAGCAGGAACGGCATGATCGCCTTGCGGGTGATGTAGAACAGCAGGTCGGCGCGCGCGGACGGGTGGGTGATCACCTCGTGCGGCAGCAAAAACTCGAAGAACTCTGCGAAGGACTTCTCCTCGACGGTCCGCCAATAGGCGATCACGGCGCAACCGAGGGCGGTCGCGAGCAGGAGGCCGGCGGCGAGGAGGTTGGCGGCCGAGATGCGATCGAGGATCTGCTCGATGAAGGTGCTGATCATATCCCATCTCTCATGCCCGTGCCGGCCATGGGGCCGAAAGCGGGTCGAAGCACGGAAGACCGGAGCGCGAACGCGATCCGGCGAGATCGTGTGAGTGTCGCAACCGCAGGCGCGATGTGCAGTGGATGAGGAACAGCAATACCGCGTGCGGTCGAACGATGGAACAACGTCCGCCGAAACGATCGCAGGAGAATACTTACGAAGCGATCACCGGAGGCTGTAAGCTCGACCGTATCGTCAAGACTTCGTTTCGAAACCGGTTCCGGGCCGGGTCGAGCATGCCGGCGACCGGCTTCGGTCTTGGCTAACGGAGCGTTGCGCAGAGCACGCACAAGAGGGCCGATGCCGGCGGGCTTCGCAGGTCCGGCGGTCGGGCGGACCGCCCCCGTCAGCCGGCGGAGTTCGACGGGGCGTTCGCCGGCGTGCGGGTGCCGGGCACACGGGCGGGCTCGCCCTGGAAGGTCAGGCGCAGCATCGCCGCGATTCCCTCGGCCGCGAGCTTCTCGTCGAAGATGCGCTCGTAGCGGGCGCGCGCCGCCGCCGGATACCCCGTCCACAGGTCCGGGCGGGTGACGATCTCGGCGAGCGCCCGCGACAAGGCCTCGACGTTGCCGGGGGGCACGACCCATCCGGTCGCGCGATCCTCGACGATCTCGGTGAGGCCGCCGATGCCGGAGACCAACGGCGGGATGCCGTAGGCCAGCGCCTCGATCGCGACGCGTCCGAGCGACTCCGGCAGCTGCGACGGCACCGTGACCACGTCCGCCCAGCGGTAGAGCGAAGCGGGGTCGGCGACGAACGGCGAGCAGGTGACCTGCCCCGACAGTCCGGCCTCGGCGACCTGTGCGGCCAGCGCCGCCTCGCGGGCGTCGTCCTCGAAGGCGCTGCCGACGATCTTCAGCTCGATGCGCGACCGGATCGCCTCCGGCAGCCGCCGGATCGCCTCGACCAAGACCTCCTGGCCCTTGATGCGGCTGATCCGGCCGAGCATCAGCAGGCGCAGCGGACGGCTGCCGTCGTAGCGCGCGGTGTTGGGCAGGGCCGGGCCGGCGATGCCGTTGTAGACCACGCGCACGGTCGCATCCTTCGGCATCGCGAAGGCGGCCTGCGTCGCCCGCGAGTTGAAGATGATGTTCGCCCGGCTCCAGCGGATCAGGTTGCGCAGCACCGTCAGGGTCGCCCCCTCCGGAATCTCATGGACATGGACGACGGTTCGGCCGGGCAGGAGCCGCGCGGCCAGCAGGTAGTCCGCCACGACGGTGGTGTTCACGTAGACGAGATCGCTGGCCCGGATGCGCCGGAGCGCGCGGGCGACGGCGAAGGGCAGGGCTGCCATGCCGAGCGTCGCCAGCCGCAGCAGGTTGCGCCGGCGCAGCACCCAGATCGGCTCGATCACGATCCGCGACGCGGCGTCCTCCAGCATCGCGACGATCGGGCCGGCCTTGGGCAGCACCACGTCGATCCAGGCCTGCGGATAGGCCTCGCGGATCGTCCGCACCGTCTCGCAGAAGCTGCGATCCGATCCGTAGAGCTCGTAGCCCTGATGCACGCAGGTGATGCGGCGGACGGCGCGTCCGTCCCGCGCGGCGAGGAACCCGCCCGGCGCCCGAACATTCCCGTCCGTGAAAGAATACCCGGTCCGAAGTATTGGATCAGCACGCATAAGTTGAATTAACCACTGATACAACAACTATTGGTTGTATTCCGGAGACGCTTCGTTAGTAAGTCTTCTCGGATACCGGAAGTTGACTGAAATCGGAAGGGGTTCGCGTATGCGGGATCTTGCGCCGGCGCTCCTAATTCTTGGGACGCGCGGCATCCCTGCGTCGCATGGCCGGTTCGAGACGTTCGCGGAACGGCTCGCGCTGCATCTCGCCGCGCGCGGCTGGCGCGTCGGCGTCTACTGCGAGCGGGATGTCGAGCGGGTCGGGCGGCGCGTCTCCACCACGATGTGGCGGGGGATCGAGCTGATCACCGTGGAGGTCGCCGCGACCGGCCCGGCGGCGACGTTGGCCTTCGACGCGTTCTGCGCGCACGACGCCGTGACGCGCGGCGGCGTCTGCCTGGTGCTCGGCTACAACGGGGCGATCTTCCTGCCGTATCTCAGGCTGCGCGGCGCCACGATCCTGACCAACATGGACGGCATCGAGTGGCGGCGCCCGAAATGGTCCTTGGCGGTGCGGGCGTTCTTCTGGGTGAGCGAGTGGATCGCGGCCTGGAGCTCGCACCGGCTGATCGCCGACCACCCGGCGATCGCCGACCATCTCGCGACCCGCCGTCCGCGCCGGGTGATCGCGACGATCCCCTACGGCGGCGACCCGATCCGCGCGCCGAAGGAAGCGCCGATCCAGACGCTCGGGCTCGAACCCGATCGATTCCTCGTCTCGATCGCGCGGATCGAGCCCGACAACAACGTGCTGGCCTTCGTCGAGGCGTTCTCAAGGAAGCCGCGCTCTGCCAAGCTGGTGGTGCTCGGCACGTTCGACCCGAGCAACGCCTACCACCGGGCGTTGCGGCGAGCGGCAGGGGAGGGCGTGGTGTTCCCAGGCGCGATCTACGAGGCCGAGACGGTCCAGGCGCTGCGCCACCATGCCCGCGCCTACCTACACGGGCACACGGTCGGCGGCACCAACCCTTCGCTGGTCGAGGCCCTGTGGGCCGGCAATGCGGTGATCGCGCACGACAACGCCTTCAATCGCGGCACTGCGGGCGACGGCCAGTTCTACTTCTCCGACGTGGACGGATGCGAGCGGGCGATCGAGACTGTTCTCGGCGACGACGCGGCCGTCGCGGCCGCCCGTGCAGCGGCCCGGCGGAGGTCCGCCGCCTTTTCGTGGAACGACATCCTGGCCGCCTACGAGCGCGAGGCGCGCCGGCTCGGCGGATATCCGCCGATGTCCGAGCCGATCACGGTACGGCGGTCCGTCGCCATCGTCAGGCGACCGGATCCGCCGCGGCGC
>NZ_VRUV01000191.1:0-8000 GCF_008039455.1 Methylobacterium sp. WL116 | reverse complement strand
GCGCCGGCCCGGGCGGAGACGGGGCAGGGCTGGATGCCGGCCAGGGGGCCGGCGAGCGGCCGAGCGAGGACCGGACATGAGCGCGATGCCCCACGACGAACGCGAGGACGGCCCGCGGGACGAATTCGAGGCGGTGCCGGAGCGCGCCCCCCCGAGCCTGCTGCCGGGCACCCCGGCCGATGCCAAGGCCGGCTTCGTCGCACTGATCGGCGTGCCGAACGCCGGCAAGTCGACGCTCCTGAACAGCCTCGTCGGCACCAAGGTCTCGATCGTCTCGCGCAAGGTCCAGACCACGCGGGCGCTGGTGCGCGGCATCCTGATCGAGGGCTCGGCCCAGGTGGTGCTGGTCGACACCCCCGGCATCTTCCAGCCCAAGCGCCGGCTCGACCGGGCGATGGTCCACTCCGCCTGGAGCGGGGCGGCGGACGCCGACGCGGTCTGCCTGCTGGTCGACGCGCGCAAGGGGATCGACGAGGAGCTGGAGACGATCCTGGCGCGCCTGCCGGACGTGCGCCGCCACAAGATCCTGATCCTCAACAAGATCGACCTGATCCTGCGCGAGAAGCTGCTCGCGCTCGCCGAGGACTTGAACAAGCGCATCCCGTTCGCCGACACCTTCATGATCTCGGCGCTGAACGGCGACGGCATCGCCACGCTGAAGCAGGCGCTCGCCAAGCTGATGCCCTCCGGCCCCTGGCTCTACCCGGAGGACCAGGTCTCGGACGCCCCCATCCGCATGCTCGCCTCCGAGATCACGCGCGAAAAGCTCTACGATCGGCTGCACGAGGAGCTGCCCTACCGCTCCACCGTCGAGACCGACCAGTGGCAGGTGCGCAAGGACGGCTCGGTGCGGATCGAGCAGACCATCTTCGTCGAGCGCGAGAGCCAGCGCTCGATCGTGCTCGGCAAGGACGGCCAGACCATCAAGGCGATCGGCACGGCGGCCCGCCGCGAGATCGCCGAGGTCGCCGAGACCACGGTCCACCTGTTCCTGCACGTGAAGGTGCGCGAGAACTGGGCCGACGACCCGGCCCGCTACCGCGAGATGGGCCTGGAATTCCCGCGCGGCTGATCCGTTTCGGTTTCCGGCTTCTCGAATCGCGCGAAACCGCGTGTTGATGCGCCGTGCTCCCCGTGCCGATCCGGCCGCCCCCCCGAACCGCTCGCGCGGGGTCGCCCGAGGCGCGGCGTTTCCCCATCCTCCAAGGCCGCTTCGGCGGCCCGGTCCTGAAATTCCCGTCACCCATGCCCGAAACCGCCATCTCCGACGCCGTCTACGGCCTGCCGCCGGCCGAGCTCGCCGAGGTTCCACCGGACGCCGTCCAGCTCTCGCCCCTCGTTCCCGGGTCCGCCCGGCTGGAGGATTGCGCGGATGCGAGCCTCGCGCAGGTTCGGATGCTGGCGCCGCCCGGCACCGTGGAACGCCGCTTCGTGCTGGCGCAGGCGCTGCGGGCGCTGCGGCCCGGCGGCGAGCTCCTGGCGATGGCCCCGAAGGATCGGGGCGGCGCGCGGCTGGCGCGCGAGCTGACGGATCTCGGCTGCACCAGCGCCGAGGAGGCCCGTCGCCATCACCGGATCTGCCGCGTCGTCCGGCCCGAGGGCGACCTGCCGCTGGCCGCCGCGCTGGAGGAGGGGGCGCCGCGCCACATCGACAACCTTTCCCTGTGCACGCAGCCCGGCATCTTCTCGTGGGACCGGCTCGATCCCGGCAGCGCGCTTCTGCTCGCGACCCTGCCGGCGCTGAAGGGCGGCGGCGCCGATTTCGGCTGCGGCCTCGGCATCCTGGCGCGCGCGGTGCTGGCCTCGCCCGCCGTCACCGCGCTCACGCTGATCGACATCGACCGCCGCGCCGTCGAGATGGCGCGCCGCAACGTCGGCGACCCGCGCAGCACCATCCGCTGGGCCGACATCCGCGCGGCGGATCCCGGCCTGACGCGCCTCGACTTCGTGGTGACCAACCCGCCGTTCCACGACGGCGGCGCCGAGGACCAGAAGCTCGGGCAGGTCTTCATCCGCCGTGCCGCGGAGGCCTTGCGCCCCGGCGGCAGCCTGTGGCTGACGGCCAACGCGCACCTGCCCTACGAGCGCGTGCTCGCCGAGGCCTTCAAGGCCGTGACGGTGAAGGCGTCCGCCCACGGCTACAAGGTGTTCGAGGCGCGCAAATGAGCGCCAAGGCCCCGACCGCCCGGCTCGACAAGCTGCTGGCCAACCTCGGCTACGGCTCGCGCCGCGAGATCGCCGGCCTGGCGCGGGCCGGACGCATCGTTCTGGACGGCGCGGCCCTCGCCGACGCGGGAGCCCGCATCGCCGTGACGCCGGACCTGCCCACGCGTCTGGCCGTCGACGGCGCGGGCATCGACCCGCCCCCCGGCCTCGCGCTGATGCTGCACAAGCCGCTCGGCGTCACCTGCTCGCACAAGGAGGCCGGCCCGCTGGTCTACGGGCTCCTGCCCGAGCGCTGGCACCGCCGCGACCCGGCGCTCTCCACCGTCGGCCGCCTCGACAAGGAGACCTCGGGCCTGCTGCTGCTCACCGACGACGGTGGGCTGCTGCATCGGATCATCGCGCCCAAGGCCAACGTGGCCAAGCGCTACCGCGTGACGCTCGACCGCCCGCTGAAGGGCGACGAGGACGCGATCCTCGCCGCCGGCACCCTGATGCTGGAGGACGACGACAAGCCGCTCCTGCCGGTGGGCTTCTCCGCCGAGGACGCGACGCATGCCACCGTGACCCTGCACGAGGGCCGCTATCATCAGGTCCGCCGCATGTTCGCGGCGATGGGCAACCACGTCACCGCGCTCCATCGCGACCGGATCGGCGGCCTCGCCCTGCCGGCGGACCTGCCGGCGGGGGCGTATCGGGTGATGGACGCGGCGGACGTGGCGAACGTCTTTTCCGCCGCCTGATCCCGGCCTCGGGTCCGCTGCCTGGGGTTTCCGGCGCCCCGGCGATACCGTTGCCCTGGCGGCCAACCTCTGCTAAGGCCCCGCCCATTCCACACGCGGAGCCGGCCCCATGCCTGAATGGGGCGTTTCCGGTGATCGGCCGATCCGTCGGCCGGTCGCTACCTCCGCGGCGGCATAAACCGGAAAGAAAGCGAAAGACTCATGGCCGTCGATTTCACCATGCGCCAGCTCCTCGAGGCCGGCGCCCATTTCGGGCACCAGTCGCACCGCTGGAACCCGAAGATGCAGCCCTACATCTTCGGCACCCGCAACAACATCCACATCATCGACCTCGCCCAGACGGTGCCGGCGCTGCACACCGCGCTGCAGGCGGTGAGCGACACCGTCGCCAAGGGCGGCCGCGTGCTGTTCGTCGGCACCAAGCGCCAGGCGGCCGACACGATCGCCGAGGCCGCCAAGCGTTCGGCCCAGTACTACGTCAACTCCCGCTGGCTCGGCGGCATGCTGACCAACTGGAAGACCATCTCCGGCTCGATCTCGCGCCTGCGCAAGGTCGACGAGACCCTCGACACCGGCGGCCCGGGCCTCACCAAGAAGGAGCGCCTGATGCTGTCCCGTGAGAAGGACAAGCTCGAGAAGGCGCTCGGCGGCATCAAGGACATGGGCGGCGTGCCCGACCTGCTGTTCGTGATCGACACCAACAAGGAGCAGCTCGCGATCAAGGAGGCCCAGCGCCTCGGGATCCCGGTGGCCGCGATCGTCGACACCAACTGCAACCCGGACGGCATCACCTACGTCGTCCCGGCCAACGACGACGCCGGCCGCGCCATCGCGCTCTACTGCGACCTGATCGCCCGCGCCGCCATCGACGGCATCTCGCGCGGCCAGGGCTCGTCGGGCGTCGACCTCGGCGCCTCCGAGGAGCCGATGGCCGAGGAGCTTCCGTCGGACGAGGCCGCCGCCGTCTCGGTGGAGTCGGGGGCCCTCGATCCGGCCGACGTCGCGATGCTCGCCGAGTCGACCGAGCATTTCGAGCTGCTCGCCGCCCCCCGCGGCGCGCCGGACGACCTGTCCAAGCTCCACGGCGCCGGCCCGCAGATCGTACAGAAGCTCAACGACGCCGGCATCTACCACTACTGGCAGATCGCCGCGATGAGCCCGGAAGACGTCGCCAAGGTCGACGCCGACCTGAAGCTCAACGACCGCTTCGGCCGCGACGGCTGGGTCGCCCAGGCCCGCGGCTTCGTCGAGGCCCAGGCCGCCGCCTGATCGCCCGCCGGGATCGCGGCGGCCCCATCCGGGGCGCCATGATCCGCACCACCACATTCGGGCCCGGCGTTCACCCCTGGACGTCGGGCTCCTCTCATCTGAGATGACGAAAGGACCGGCCATGGCCAACATCACCGCCGCGATGGTGAAGGAACTCCGCGAGAAGACCGGCGCGGGCATGATGGACTGCAAGGGCGCGCTTAACGAGACGCAGGGCGACCTCGAGGCCGCCGTCGACTGGCTCCGCACCAAGGGCCTCGCCAAGGCCGCCAAGAAGGCCGGCCGCGTCGCCGCCGAGGGCCTCGTCGCCGTGGAGTCCTCCGGACACCACGCCGCCATCGTCGAGGTGAATTCCGAGACCGACTTCGTCGCCCGCAACGACGCCTTCCAGGCCTTCGCCCGCGAAGCCGCCAAGATGGCGCTCGATTCCGACGGCACCCTGGACAGCCTCCAGGCCGCGCACTTCCCCGGCGGCAGCGAGACCGTCTCGGAGAAGCTGCAGAACCTCATCGCCACCATCGGCGAGAACATGAACCTGCGCCGCGTCGCCAAGCTCGACGTGACCAAGGGCGTGATCGCGAGCTACGTCCACGGCCAGATCTCCGAAGGCCTCGGCAAGATCGGCGTGCTGGTCGCGCTCGAGTCGGAGGGCGACGTCGAATACCTGTCGACGCTCGGCCGCCAGATCGCGATGCACGTCGCCGCCACCAACCCGGTGGCGCTCGACGCCTCCGGCGTCGACGCCGCCACGTTGGAGCGCGAGTCGAACATCCTGCGCGAGAAGAACGCCGGCAAGCCCGACCACGTGATGGCGAAGATCGTCGAGAGCGGCCTGAAGAGCTACTACAAGGAGGTCACCCTCCTGGAGCAGCCCTTCGTGCACGACGGCTCGAAGACGATCACCCAGGTGATCAAGGAGGCCGCCGGCAAGGCCGGCGCCCCGGTCGCGCTCACCGGCTTCGTGCGCTACGCGCTCGGCGACGGCATCGAGAAGGAAGAGGGCCCCGACTTCGCCTCCGAAGTCGCCGCCATGTCGCGCTGAGCCAAGTTGCGCTGAGTCATGTCGCGCTGAGCGACATGATAGGTTCTTCCGAGGAGCCTCGGCCGCAAGGCCGGGGCTCTTCGCGTTCCGGCACCCGACGAAGCCGCCGGCGTCTCGCTCAAGCGACGGCCGCGGCGACCATGTCCGGATGCCGGGCGATGACGCGAACGTAGGCGACCGCGAAATCGGGAGGCGTGGTCCGAGCCTGTTCCCAATCGCGCAGGGTTCCGAGCGGGACACGGAACCTGAGGGCGAACGCGGCTTGCGAAAGGCCCAGCGTCGTGCGCGCCATCCGGATCAGCCGGGCCTTCTGCGCCCGATCCAAAGCCGTCGCGGGGACATCGAAATCCTCCGGGTCGCTGGTCTCAGAGGCCAGAATCGTAGGCTCGTCCTTCACCGGCATTGCTTCGCCTCACAGAGATGAACCGTGGCCACCCGTTTCGCCAGGTGAACACGGCCGCGTGGAGTTTGCCCTCGACCAGACCAATGGCCTTGAAACGTTCCTCGCCGTCCCGCGGCCGGACGGAGGGAATGATCGGGTGGGCCTCGTCCGCCATGATCTTGTCGCCGAACGCGAGCGACAGGCCGTGCCGTTCGCGGTTGATCGCATCCTTGCCGGGATCGAACGGCTCGCTCATCCCACGAATGATACGGAAATCCCGTACCTTCAACAAGGCGACATCCGAGGCCGGCAGCCGATTTTTCCGAAACGGTCCGCGGAGAGCGGTCTCCGGGGCCTCGACGGTCCCGGGCGGCCTGACGTAGAAGCCCCTCGGTTCTGGATCAGGTTCGGCCGTGTCGCCGGACCCTATGAGGTGGACGATGCCGGAGACGACGCCGTTTCGCCGGGTGCTGGTGAAACTCTCGGGCGAGGCGCTGGCCGCCCCCGACGGGTACTGGCTCCATCCGCCGACGCTGGCGGGCCTCGCCGAGGACATCGCCCGCGCCATCGAGGCCGGGATCGAGGTCGCGCTGGTGGTCGGCGGCGGCAACATGATCCGCGGCGCGCGGATCTCGCAGGCCGGGTTCATCGACAGGGCCACCGGCGACTCGCTCGGCATGATGGCCACGGTGATGAACTCGCTCGCGCTCGAGACCGCGCTCAACGCGGCCGGCGTCCCCGCGCGGACGATGTCGGCGGTCTCGATGCCGACGATCTGCGAGACCTACGCGCGCCAGCCGGCCCTGCACCACCTCGACAAGGGCCAGGTGGTCGTGCTCGCCGGCGGCACCGGCAACCCGTTCTTCACCACCGACACCGCCGCCGTGCTGCGCGCGGCCGAGCTCCGCTGCGACGCGGTCCTGAAGGCGACGCAGGTCGACGGCGTCTACTCGGCCGACCCGAAGACCCATCCGGAGGCGACCCGCTACGACCGCATCACCCACGACGAGGCGATCGCCCGCGACCTCAAGATCATGGACACCGCCGCCTTCGCGCTCGCCCGCGAGAGCCGGCTGTCGATCGTGGTCGGCTCGGTGCACCCGCCCTCCTCGATCACTGCGATCCTCACCGGGCATGCGGCCTCGACCCTGGTCGTGCCTTGAGGACGGCTGGCGTCCCCGAGGGGCGTTGCGGTTTGCGGCCTCACGGGATTTCGTTCATTGAGGCGCCGACGCGCTCTGGCCCGGCGGGCCGGCTCGACCGACGAACAGTGAAGACGTTTCGGGAACTCTGAGACAATGGCTACACCGGACTTCGACCTCGCCGACATCAAGCGCCGCATGCAGGGCGCGGTCACGGCGCTCTCCAAGGATCTCGGCTCGCTGCGCACCGGCCGCGCGACGCCGAGCATCCTCGACCCGATCCAGGTCGACGCCTACGGCGCATCGATGCCGATGGCGCAGGTCGCCACCGTGAGCGTGCCCGAGCCGCGCCTGCTGTCGATCTCGGTGTGGGACCGCGGCATGGTCACGGCCGTCGAGAAGGCGATCCGCGAATCCGATCTCGGTCTCAATCCGCAGACGGAAGGCCAGACCATCCGCCTGCGCATCCCCGAGATGAACGAGCAGCGCCGCAAGGAGATGGTCAAGGTCGCGCACAAGTACACCGAGGAGGCCCGCGTCGCGGTCCGCCACGTGCGCCGCGACGGGCTCGACCACCTCAAGAAGCTGCTCAAGGACAGCGCCATCTCCGAGGACGACGAGAAGCGCCAGGCCACGGAAGTGCAGAAGGTCACCGACCAGCACATCGCCGAGGTCGACGGGGTGCTGGCGTCCAAGGAAAAGGAAATCATGCAGGTGTGAGGCGGCCTCGGCCCCGCTCCCGAGGGGAGGGGGCGTGACGGTGCCTGCGCCGACCTGTGAGGAAACGCTAGACCGGGCCGGCTGCCCCGGGGCCGGCGACGTGACGGAGAGGGGACGCGTGGACGGGAAGCACTCTGCGCGCCTTGCATCCGCGCGGACCGACGGTTCGAGGGCGCGGTGATGGCCGCCGACGACAGGGCGGTGGGCGCGCGGAAGAACCCGTTCGCGAACCGTGAGTTCGGCCTGCGCGTGGTCTCCGGGCTCGTGCTGGCGGCGATCGTCGTGGCGGCCCTGGTGGTCGGCGGCTGGGCCTTCGCCGTGATCTGGCTCGCCGCCGGGATCGTCGGCGCCGCCGAATGGATCGGCATGAGCCGGACGACGCCGCGGCGCGCGCTACTGGCCATCGTCGCCGGCACGCTGATCCTGGCGGCGGCATGCTTCGAGGGCGACGCGCCGACCTACGCGGTGCCGGTGCTCCTGGCGCTCGGCGCTGCGCTCTGCCTGATCGTGGCGGAGGGGCCGGCCGGGCGCCTGCGGGC
>NZ_VRUV01000190.1:0-8003 GCF_008039455.1 Methylobacterium sp. WL116 | reverse complement strand
CCCTCGTCGTCGGTCTCGACGGGCGGCGCCAGGTTCTCGAGGCCGCGGAGCAGGTCCTCCTCGCTCATGCGGTCGAACTGCGGCGCGGAATCGTCGCTCGCGGCGGTCGGCGAGACGGCGGCGGCGAGGGCGGAATATTCCCCGAGCGAATGCCCGGCGACGAAGGCGACGTCGCGCGCGAGATCGAGCCCGCGCTCGGCCTCCAGCACCCGCAGCACCGCGAGGCTCGCGGCCATCAGCGCCGGCTGCGCGTTGGCGGTCAGCGTCAGCGCGTCGAGCGGGCCCTCGAACATCACGCGGGAGAGCGGCTGGCCCAGGGCGTCGTCGACCTCGGCGAACACGGCGCGCGCCTGCGGGAAGGCCTCGGCCAGCGCCTTGCCCATGCCGACGGCCTGGCTGCCCTGGCCCGGAAAGATGAGTGCCCGCACGGTCGCTCCGTCGCCTAACCCATTGTCGGAAAGGGCGGCGCAGTCGCACCACCCGCCGCGGGTGTCAACAATGCAGCGCACAAACGGAGCCTGCGCCCCGGAGCGTCGCGGCTCGGCGATTCGTGCCGTCGGCGGCACGGTCTCGCGGGGATGCACGACGCAATAAACCGCTGTGCTTGTTGCCAAACCGCAACCGGTGTATGAGCCGGCACCGCCCGACATCCCCGTATCCGCTGGAAGGAGCCGCCGCGCATGGCTCGCGTCACCGTCGAAGATTGCATCGAGAAGGTCGAGAACCGGTTCGAGCTGGTCCTGCTCGCGAGCCATCGCGCGCGTCTCCTCGCCGCCGGCGCGCCGCTCACCGTGGACCGCGACCGCGACAAGAACCCGGTCGTGGCGCTCCGCGAGATCGGCGACGAGACCATCACCGCCGACGACCTCAAGGAACAGCTGATCCACTCGATGCAGAAGTACGTCGAGGTCGACGAGCCGGAGGCCGAGGCCGTGCCGCTGCTGTCGAGCTCGCCCACCGCCGCCGCCGTCTCGCCGACCGCCGCGAGCGACGATTCCGCGCCGCAGTTCGACCGCATGAGCGAGGAGGACCTGCTCCGCGGCCTCGAGAACCTGGCGCCGCCCGTCGAGACCGACGACGAGGGCGAGTAGCCTTCGGCGTCGTCGCCGGACTTCGGACTTTCACGGGCCCGGCGGAGACGCCGGGCCTTTTGCTTGCGCGCCGCCCCGGCTTTCTCGGGCTGCGACGCATTCGGGGCTGGCGCGCGGCCGCGGCTTGCGTGAGACTTGCGCCTCCTCGCGATCGGAAAGGGTCTCCCGGCGGATGATGCGCCAGTACGAACTCGTCGAGCGGGTGAAGCGCTACAACCCCGCGACGAACGAGGCGCTGCTCAACCGTGCCTACGTCTACGCCATGCGCGCGCACGGCACGCAGAAGCGGGCATCCGGCGACCCGTTCTTCGCCCATCCCCTCGAGGTCGCCGCGATCCTCACGGACTTGCGCCTCGACGACGCGACCATCGTCGCGGCGGTGCTGCACGACACCGTCGAGGATACGGCGGCGACGCTCGACGAGATCCGCGAGCTGTTCAGCCCCGAGATCGGCGCGCTGGTCGACGGCCTGACCAAGCTCAAGCGCCTCGACCTCGTCTCGAAGCGCGCGGCGCAAGGCGAGAATTTCCGCAAGCTGCTGCTCGCCGTGGCGGCGGACGTGCGCGTGCTGCTGGTCAAGCTCGCCGACCGCCTGCACAACATGCGCACGCTCCAGCACATGCGCGCCGACAAGCGCGAGCGGATCGCGCAGGAAACGCTGGACATCTACGCGCCGCTGGCTGGCCGCATGGGCATGCAGGAGCTGCGCGAGGAGCTGGAGGACCTGTCCTTCCGCAACCTCAAGCCGGAGATCTACGCCACCGTCACGCGGCGGCTCTCCGACCTCACCGCGAAGACCGAGAGCCTGGTCGACACCATCGAGCGCGACCTGACCGCAAAACTCTCCGCCCGCGGGATCGAGGCCGCCGTCACCGGCCGCCAGAAGCGGCCGTTCTCGATCTGGTCGAAGATGGAGCGCAAATCCGTCGCCTTCGAGCAGCTCTCGGACGTGTTCGGCTTCCGCGTCGTCGTCGAGACGCTCGACGATTGCTACGCGGCGCTCGGCGTCGTCCATACCACCTGGCCGATGGTGCCGGGGCGCTACAAGGACTACATCTCGACGCCGAAGCAGAACGACTACCGCTCGATCCACACCACGGTGATCGGCCCGAAGAGCCAGCGCGTCGAGCTGCAGATCCGCACCCGGGCGATGGACGACATCGCCGAGTACGGCATCGCCGCGCACGCGCATTACAAGGAGGCCGGCAAGCTGCCGGCCGGCCGCGAGCCGGAGGGCGGCGTCGCCCCGCGGCTGGCGGCCGAGAGCGGCGCCTACCAGTGGCTGCGCCGCACGATCGAGCTGCTGGCCGAGGGCGACAGCCCCGAGGAATTCCTCGAGCACACCAAGCTCGAGCTGTTCCAGGACCAGGTGTTCTGCTTCACGCCGAAGGGCCGGCTCATCGCCCTGCCGCGCGGCGCCACGCCGATCGACTTCGCCTACGCGGTGCACACCGACGTCGGCAACTCGGCGGTCGGCGCCAAGATCAACGGCCGGATGGCGCCGCTGCTGCACGAGCTCGCCAACGGCGACGAGGTCGAGATCTCGCGCTCGGACGGCGCCGCGCCGCCGGCCGCCTGGGAATCGCTCGTCGTCACCGGCAAGGCCCGCGCCGCGATCCGGCGCGCGACCCGCTCGGCGGTGCGTCGGCAATATGCCGGCCTCGGGCGCCAGATCCTCGACCGGGCGTTCGAGCGCGCGGGCAAGAGCTTCACCGACGACAAGCTGCGCGGCGCGCTCCCGCGCCTCGCCCGCGCCTCGGCCGAGGACGTGTTCGCGGCGGTGGGGCGCGGCGAGATGTTCTCGGGCGACGTCGTGCGCGGCGTCTACCCAGACTACAAGGACGAGCGGAAATCGGGCCCGGCCGGGGTGCCGCAACCGGTAGTCAACGGCGCCGGCCGCCTGATCCGGTCGAAGGACCAGACCATGCGCCTGACCTTCCCGGGCGGCGGCGCGGCGGACGGAACCGACGCGATCCCGATCCGCGGCCTCGCCGGCGACCTGCCCGTGAGCTTCGCCCCGGACGGCGGCGCGGTGCCCGGCGACCGCATCGTCGGCATCCTGACGCCCGGCGTCGGCGTGACGATCTACCCGATCCAGTCGGCGGCCCTGGCCGCGTTCGACAACGAGCCCGAGCGCTGGCTCGACGTGCGCTGGGACATCGAGGCGGACGCCACCGAGCGCTTCCCCGCGCGGCTCGCCACGCAATCGATCAACGAGCCCGGCGTGCTGGCGCAGATCGCACAGGTGATCGCCGACCACGACGGCAACATCGACAACCTCTCGATGAAGCGCCGCACCCAGGACTTCACCGACATCGTGATCGACCTCTCGGTCTGGGACCTGCAGCATCTGAACGCGATCATCGCGGAGCTGCGCGGCAAGCGGACGGTGAGCCGGGTCGACCGGGTGAACGGGTAGGCGGCGCAACATCCTCCGATCCGTGCTTCTGCCTCGGCGGACGAGGCGCGCCCGCAATCGACGCACGGCCTTCATCCCGAAGCCGCACAGCGCAGCCCGGACGCTGGATCCGCCCATGGCCGCCGTCTCGATCGGCACCCGCGGCTCCGGATGCCGGCTTCGCCTTCTGCACTCGGGAACGACGGCGCGGAGCCGGAAACCAGGGTCGAGCGGCCGCGACGCGGTGCGCCGCGACGCTTCCCCTTCCGCTTGCCTCCACCTGCTCCCGCTGCCACAAGCGCGGCGTTCGCCATCACCCCGCGAGGAGCCGTGCGCATGAGTCCGGATGAGGTTCTCGCGGAGTTCCGCGATGCGGGCGCGCTGCTCGAAGGCCACTTCATCCTGAGCTCCGGCCTGCGCTCGGCGGTCTTCCTGCAGAAGATGGCGATCTTCTCCGAGCCGCCGCGCACCGAGCGCCTGTGCAGGGCGCTCGCCGCCGTGATCACGGCGCGCTTCGGCCCAATCGACATCGTCGTCTCGCCGGCGATCGGCGGCATCGTGCCCGGCTACGAGACCGCGCGGCACCTCGGGGCGCGGGCGATCTTCGTCGAGCGCGATGCCGGCGGCCCGTTCACCCTGCGGCGCGGCTTCAGCATCCCGGCCGGCCAGCGCGCGGTGATCGTCGAGGACATCGTCACCACCGGGCTGTCCGCGCGCGAATGCCTCGCCTCGCTGCGGGGCGAGCCCGGCGAGATCGTCGGCGCCGCCTGCCTGATCGACCGCTCGGGCGGCCGCGGCGAGATCGGCCTGCCTTTGCTCTCGCTCGTCACCCTCGACATCCCGGCCTATCCCCCCGACGCGCTGCCGCCCGAGCTGGCCGCATTGCCGCCGGTGAAGCCGGGCAGCCGCGCCATGCCGAAGGCCTGAGCGCCGGCCGACGGGCTCACGCGCGTTTGATCGTCCCGGCAGCAGATGTTTCGCTGTTGTTGCGGGGCGAATGAGAAAAAGATCGACGAGGTTGTGTCGACCGATCGTCGAAAGGACGTTTTCCGTCGAAGGTTGACACATTCCATCGTGCGCTTCACACATGCCGTACGGTCACTATTGCGCACCGTCGCCGGCGATTTTTGGAACAAGCAGCGTCCACTGTCCTCCGTTGGGCCGACTTTGCACCCGTAACCTTGATGCGTGTCGTCCACCTGCTTTTCCGCGGGCGGTACGTGCCATGATTGTTTTGGTTATATTTTAGAAATGGATCGTGCCATGAGTGCACTACAGCGCAGCGCCCTGTTCATCGACGGCGCCAACCTCTACGCGACGACGAAGGCCCTCGGCTTCGACATCGACTACAAGCGGCTTCTGAAAGAATTCCAGTCCCGCGACAACATGATTCGGGCGTTCTACTACACCGCGATGATCGAGGATCAGGAGTATTCCTCGATCCGTCCGCTGATCGACTGGCTCGACTACAACGGCTACCGCGTCGTCACCAAGCCCGCCAAGGAGTTCACCGACTCGCTCGGCCGCCGCAAGGTCAAGGGCAACATGGACATCGAGCTTGCGATCGATGCGCTCGAGCTGAGCCAGTACATCGACCACATGGTGCTGTTCTCCGGCGACGGCGATTTCCGCTCGCTGGTCGAGGCGATGCAGCGCCGCGGCGTGAAGGTGACGGTGGTCTCCACCATCCAGACCCAGCCGGCGATGATCTCCGACGACCTGCGCCGCCAGGCCGACGAGTTCGTCGACCTCGTGCAGCTGATCGGCAAGGTCGGGCGAGACCCCAGCGAGCGGCAGGCTCGCCCGGCCGGCGACCGGACGCGCGACTACGCCGAGCGGCCCGCCCGCGCCAACCCGGGCCTGGAAAGCCGCTACGGCATCCGTCAGGGCGCGAACGGAACGCCGGACGCCCCCGCGGAGGATTAGGCCTTCGCGGTTCCCTCCCCATCGAGCCAGGCCAGGATGTCGGCCGCGCTGCGATCGGGTGGGAACACCGGGTAGAACACCTTCGTCACGACGCCGTCGTCGACGACGAGGCTGAGCCGGCGTAGCAGGATGGTGCCGGCCGCCTCGAAGGTGGGCAGCCGCACTGCCATCGCGAAGGCGCGCGAGGCGTCCGACAACAGCGTGAACGGCAGCTGCAGGCGCGTCGCCGCCTCGCGCTGGTAGGCGCCCGTCTGCGTCGAGAGCCCGTGCACCTGCGCGACGCCGCGGGCCTTCAGGTCGTCATGGAGATCGCGGAAGCCGCACGCTTGCGGCGTGCAGCCGCGTGCGCCGGGAATCGCGTCCCAGTCCGCCACCAGGTTCGGCTGTCTCGGCTCGCCGGTGCGCGGATAGGCGAAGACCACTGTCCGCCCGGCGAGCTTCGCCAGCGAGACGCGGGTGCCGTCAGTCGCCGCGAGCGACACGTCCGGCAGCCTCATCCCGGTCAGGTGCGCCGCCGCACCGTCGTCGATCGGGGCGGGAAGGTCGGCGGGCAGGGCGAGGTTCGGGTCCATGGCGCGGCTCCGGTTCGAGCGGGCGATTCAACGAGATGGGGCATCGCGCACGCCCTCTCTCGTTCCAGCCTCGAAATCTGCTTTCTTTAACGAACATTTGCGCGTCGCTTCCCTCCCCCCTCTGCGGGGGAGGGTGGCCCGCGAAGCGGGTCGGGAGAGGGGAGCGACGGTGCCGGATACGGCGCTCCCCTCTCCCGACCCTCGCTCAGGCGAGGCCCACCCTCCCCCGCAATGGGGGGAGGGATGGCGCAATCGGACTCTCGCAGCCCGGCCCGGGCATCGACGAGCCGACCCGCGCGGCCGTCCGGGAGCTACCCCCGGTCGCGCATGATCCGGGCGCGGTCGCGCTGCCAGTCGCGCTCCTTGGCGGCCTCGCGCTTGTCGTGGGCCTGCTTGCCCTTGCCGAGGCCGAGCTCGACCTTCGCGCGGCCCTTCTCGTTGAAGTAGATCTTCAGCGGCACCACCGTGTAGCCCTGGCGCTGCGTCGCGCCGATCCACTTGTCGATCTGGCGGCGGTGCATCAGCAGGCGCCGCGGGCGCTTGGTCTCGTGGTTGAAGCGGCTCGCCTGGACGTATTCAGGGATGTAGGCGTTGAACAGCATCAGGTCGCCGCCCGACGGGCCGGCATAGGCCTCGCCGATGGTCGCGCGCCCGCTGCGCAGCGATTTCACCTCGGTTCCGGTCAGCGAGATGCCGGCCTCCAGGGTGTCCTCGATCGCGTAGTGGAAGCGCGCGGCGCGGTTGTCGGCGACGATGCGGCGGTTCGGTTCGGGTTTGGGAGCCATCGGTCTCTTCGGTGCCTGGCGTCAGCCGGCCAGGAGGCCGGCATGGCGCAGGGCGGCGTCGACGATCGCCTTGGTCGCGTCCGAGACCGGCACGAGCGGCAGGCGCACGTCGGCGCTCATGTGGCCGAGGCGTTCCAGGGCGTACTTCACCGGCGACGGGTTGGATTCGGCGAATAGCCCGACCTGGAGCGGCAGCAGCCGGTCCTGCAGCTGCAGCGCCTTGGCGAAGTCGCCCGACAGCGTCGCCTCCTGGAGGTCGGCGCAGAGCCGCGGCGCCACGTTCGACACCACCGAGATGCAGCCGTGGCCGCCATGGGCGTTGTAGCCGAGCGCGGTCGCATCTTCGCCCGAAAGCTGGATGAAACCCTCGCCCATGGCCTGCCGCTGGAGGCTGACGCGATCGATCTTGGCGGTCGCGTCCTTCACCCCGGCGATGTTCTTGAGCTCGAACAGGCGCGCCATCGTCTCGACGCTCATGTCGACGACGGAGCGCGGAGGGATGTTGTAGATGATGATCGGAATGCCGACCGCGTCGTTGACGGCCTTGAAGTGGGCGTAGAGCCCGCCCTGCGTCGGCTTGTTGTAGTACGGCGTGACCACGAGCACCGCGTCGGCGCCCGCCTTCTCGGCGTGCTGCGCCCGCTCGACCGCCTCGGCCGTGGAGTTCGATCCGGCGCCGGCGATCACCGGCACGCGGCCGCCGGCCTCGTCGATGCAGGCCTCGACCACGCGGTCGTGCTCGCTGTGCGTCAGCGTCGGGCTCTCGCCGGTGGTGCCGGTCGGCACCAGGCCGTGGCTGCCCTGCTCGATCTGCCAGGCCACGAACTTTCGGAACGCCGCCTCGTCGAAGGCGCCGTCGCGGAACGGCGTCACCAGGGCGGTCATGGAGCCCCGAAGGCGGCGCGCAGTGGTCTCGGTCATCTCGGGCGTCCCAGCCGGTCTCGTTGCCCGCTCCGGCCTGGGCCGGTGGTCCGGCGCCGCGCTGCGGGCGGCGCAGACATAGGGCTTCCGCCACCCCCGCGCAAACCCTTCGCGCACGCGGTTAATGCGTTCTTAACGCTCGGCGCCGAGGCTGTCCTTTGCCGGCATCCGTCGAAACCGGATCGCAGAGAGTGACCGCATCCATGGCGTCCCTCACACGCTCGCAGATCGTTGCCCTCGGCCTCGCGCTGACCGCGGGCGTGGCGCTGGCCGCGCCGGCGGTCGACCTGCCGCGTGTCCAGGCCCCGCC